>DAINRK010000560.1:0-3334 GCA_036741855.1 Anaerolineales bacterium | reverse complement strand
GATATTCACCATACCACTGCATGGGCACTTCCTGTGTCTGTCCATCCACCGTCCAGCGCAATACCACCGATCCCCAATCATGCGGCATCGTCGGGCTCTTGTTATCGTGGACACGAGCGCGAATCTGAACCGGCTGGTTTGGGTCTGGCGCACTGATCGATTCCACAAGTGTTATGATTGGCTTAGCCGTGTCTGGCGGAATAGCTGCGCCAAAGTAAACTTTCTCGGCGATGGCGCCCGGAGCTTCGCCCTGAGCCATGACCACATCCAATTTGTGGTCGCTGTTGAGGTCGGCAACGGCAATGCCAAGTGTTCCAGAGGTGAGAGGCAAAACAGATGTATCCTCAAACAACTGCAAATTGCCTGAACCATCATTTACCAGCAATCGATCATCACAATCCAGGGAACCGATCAGCAGATCGGCATCTCCATCTGAGTCATAATCGAGGAACGCATGCATGTTATCGTCGCAACCAGGGTTCTCGCTTGCAGGCCATAATTCTTTGGTCGCATCCTCAAAGCCACCCTGTTGGTTATTTAGAAAAAGCTGCTCCCGAAAAAGAATGCCGTCGTTGATGGTCACAAGATCGAGAAATTGATCGCCATTGACATCCATCGCTTCGAAATCGTAATTGTTGCGGAATTGGGGAAGCCTGCCTTCTGTGACATCGGTAAACGTTCCACGGCCATTATTCTCGAAGAGATAGCTGCCGGTGCACTGCTTACAGGAAACCAAAATGTCGATGTCATAATCGTTATCGACATCGACAAACTCAAGCTCCCACGAAAACCTCACCAGCACATCCGGCATTTGCGCAGTGGTGACATCAGAGAAATGTCCGGTTCCATCGTTGAGCCACAACCTCGTGCGCCCGCCCTTATTGGACATTGGACTACCAGCACCCCAATCCGCTAAAACCATATCCAGGTCTAAATCGCCGTCCACATCACCGATCTCCAGATCGCCGATGCTCGCCTCCAGCGCGGGAAGATGGGTCATGGTTACATTCGTAAATTTTCCCAAACCCTCACCCAAATAGAGCTGGCTTTGGGATTGAAACGTCCCACCCTTCATAATATCCGGCTGGCCATCGTTGTTCACATCCCGGACCTTGATCACCCGCACCCATCCAAGAGTTGGACCGAAAACCTCTTCCGTGACTTCCTTGAATGCCTCATCAGGTCCCTGGTTTAGAAAAACCTGACTGGCTTCTGGTACTCCACGCATCTCATACTCACCGCCGTTGGCAAACAGCACGTCGACGAGTCCATCGCCATTGATATCAGCAAGCTCCACCTTATTGGACCAGAACTTGGTTTCGCCGATGGTAGCTTCGGTGACATCTTCCCATAAGCCGACCGGCTCGGTCGGTGCTGCCGTGGCCGTATCCGTCGCTGGCGCGGTAGCGGATGGAATAACTGTTGATGTCGCTCTTGGAACTGACGTCGCTGCTGGCGCAGGTGCCCCACAGCCTGCTAAGAGCAGGAGAACTAATACCCTGGCAAGTACCTGATCCGGATAGGGAAATTTCTGATTCTTCATTTTCTCCTCCTTACGCTGCAACTACAAACTAGCAGCTTTGCTGAAAATCCCACGTATGATTCGGCACAATCCTTAGACGAACAGGAAATTGAACCGGTTAATATTATAGGGCGAATCGATTGTGGATTCAATACTCAGAAATATTTCTCCAGCTTCTTTAATGCTTGTGCACACTGAAAGCTTGCCAGTGACACCGAAGGTGGATGTCAACATGCGGGAGCTTGATCGCGCGCTGTGGCACGATTCCTTCGAAAGAAAAGCAAAAAGCAGAAACTGAATTATCTCTCATGGCATCCAGTTCCTGGTGGAAACAGTGGTTCAAGTAGCTACGTTAGCTAGATCTTTTCAACGTTATAGAATTCGCGCCGTCCCGACTCGATCAGCGGCTCGATACGGGTAAACCACTGTCCGAACTCGGCGTTCGCGTAAAGCGCGCTGAGACGCTGCTCCCACTCTGCCAGGCTGGCAACCTCCAACTCCGCCACCACGGTATAAAAAGGTCCGCTGGCATCGGTCAGCACACGATAGTTATAATTCTGTGCCCAGCCGCGCCGGGCATCGCTGAAGATATCCAGCAATGCATCCACCTTGCCAAATTTAACTTGATAGACATCACGGACGATGATCATAGTAACCTCCTTGTCTCAGATGAGTTTTATATCCCAGCTCCTGGATGTAATCAGGCTGATCGCTTGCCGCTAGTATAGAGCAAATCGCCTCTCAATTCAATACCCTTCTCATCAACTAATTGCCCGCCTTACGGGCGAGAAATTGCTCGCGCTCATATAGGCCGCGAATACCTTCGGGCTGGAAGCTGACTTCGTTCAGCAGCCGAGTGCAGTCTGAGCAATGCAAATACCATCCCATATAATTTTGAGTTACAGAGTCTGTACACACAATTCTGCCGAAAGCTTGCCACCGTGCACATATGAAAACGGTGTATGGTGGGGAAATCAAAAGCAAGGCACATACGTTGAATCAATTTCCTGAATGCATGCAGGCTGGATGGTGGAACCTGTTGATCTCCATGAGCAGGGGGTTCGTTTTGTGCGACGATAGATACAGCTAATAGGCAATTGTCGCAGGCAGTAGACATTCGTTGCAGTCAGTAGTCAATATGCAAGTGGAGTCATGAAGTTTGTGAAAGTAGGATATAATATAGTTTATATCCCAGATCGACAGGTTCGGTGCGCCAGTCCTTTTGTCAGGCTGGCGTTTTTATTTTTTCCCACAGATTTATATAGGAGACACTCATGAATATCCACGAAGGTGATTCGGTCATGCACTGGACGCATGGACTCGGGAAAGTCGTTCAGTTGGAAGAGAGGACTTTATCCGGTGAGGCCCTCCAGTATTACGCAATTCAAATCGGCGATATGACCATCTGGGTACCCGCAGATGATATGCTGGAAACCCGCCTGCGGCTTCCAACACATACTGCCGAGTTCAAAAGATTGATGGGCATTCTGTCCCATCCGGGTGAGCCCCTTCCGGTTGACCGTCGTGAGCGAAAAACATTGCTAATGGAATGGCTGAAGGATGGCCGATCGGAATCGCTTTTTCGGGTGATCCGCAGTCTGGCAACCTACCGGGAAGACCATAATTTGAATATGGATGAGCAGGCACTTATGAAACGGTCGCAGCACGCACTGGTTGGGGAATGGAGTTTGGCTATGTCCGTTACCGTGCTGCAGGCCGAATTTGAACTATATCGCTTACTGACACCCGTTGTGCAGGA
Organism: Anaerolineales bacterium; assembly: GCA_036741855.1. Classification (GTDB taxonomy): domain Bacteria; phylum Chloroflexota; class Anaerolineae; order Anaerolineales; family Villigracilaceae; genus Defluviilinea. The sequence goes on along the minus strand of DAINRK010000560.1, from coordinate 53 downwards.
TACAGTCTCTGCAGCGGGGTCGTCTGCCTGAGTCTGGTGCGCAGTCATCAGGG
>DAINRK010000559.1:0-3336 GCA_036741855.1 Anaerolineales bacterium | reverse complement strand
AAGGATTAGCCCACATATGCGGAAAGCATCTCACATTCTTGGAAGTGCCAGGATTAAACGCCGATACCGATCCACGAGCGTAAGGTGCTTCTGGCGGCGAGAGGAATGCTCGAAGAAGACAAATGGCGCCATTATAAGCCGTGACAGCGCAGCGACCATGAGGATCAATTTATAAATCTGAGCTGCCAGCCATCCATAATGTTTACGAAAATATATAATCTTGCCGTGGTAGAGATTTAGGAACATTGCGATAGGAGCCTGTTGGGTGCTTTGACCACCAAAATGAACTACCTCTGCTTGGGGAACCCAAAAGAGCCGCCAGCCAGCGCGTTGAATTCGATAGCAGAGGTCTACTTCTTCTGAGTACATAAAATAATCCTCATCCAAAAATCCAACTTGATCCAACACCTTTTTTCTTAGCAGCAAGCAGGCGCCCATTAACAGGTCTACTTCCTGCTTTTGGTTCATCTCCCATTTGGTAGGGGGGTACTCAGCATACGGCGAGAAGCTGTCTAGGTGAAAAAGGCGCCAAAGCTCGCGAGGAACGGTCGGACGCGGGTGGCTCGAAATCTGCAGAGAACCATCGGGGTTAAGGATCCTTGCGCCAGCGGCTCCCGCTTCAGGGTGTTCATCGAGGAAATCAACCAGAGCTTGCAGCGCGCCAGATGTTACAAGGGTATCTGGATTAAGCAGCAGGATATATTTCCCAGCACATCGTGGAATGGCCTGATTATTCGCACGCGCAAAACCCACATTTTCACGATTTTCGACGAGATGCACTTGGGGGAACTTCTCACGAACCACTCGAGGACTATCATCGGTGGAGGCGTTATCGACCACCCAGGTCTCAAATGGCGACGTTGGAGGATTTGCCAGGATCGAGGCGAGACAATTTTCCAATAACCTAGTTGTGTTCCAACTGACAATGACGATGGAAAGCATATTTGAAAATTCAGGTGTGATCTGTCCCATAATCTAGTATTGCCTCAAAGAACTGAGGCGAATGAGCCATCCTTGAGGAGAAATTGCTTCGATTGTGAACCGATTACTGGGAATTCCTAACGAAACAACCCACAAGATAAGCTTCGATTTCTTTTACCATTTTGTCTAACGTAAAATTCTCCAAGACGGTCTGGCGGCCAGCTTGGGCCAGACGACAACACAAGCCAGGATCGACGATGAGCCGAGTAATCTGTTCGGCCAAACCATCCGCATCTTCAGGCGCAAACGTAAACCCCGTTTCACCATCCCTCAATATTTCCTTCGTACCGCCGGTGGTCGTGCCAATCACCACTAAACCGGAGACCATGGCCTCCTGTGTTATGCGGGCGAGAGGCTCCTCGTAGATCGAAGGAAAAATAAGAACATCGAACTGCTGTAAGATGGCAGGCATTTTATCTTTTGATACCGGCTTATGGAATGTCACAAAGTCCTGCAAGCGCTCTCTCTCAACCAGGTTGCGCAAGAACGCCTCATAGTCGGGATGACCTGACCCCACCAGGGTCAAGGTGATCTGACTTATCTTCCGCTTATTCACCAGCGTCGCCATCGCCTCGATTGCTGTGTGAACGCCTTTATGACGGACCAATTGGCCAGCATAGAGCAATTTCAAATGTCCAGGTAGATGCTCTCGTTTGCGAGTGTCCAGGAATCGCTCTATGTCTGTACCGCCATGGATGATACGGGCATGCTGGACAGGCAAACCCGCCTCAACAAGAAGGTCGCGTACCCTGGCACTAACGCAAATCACCTGTTCGAGTTTTAAGTCAGGTTGGCCCTCTTTGGCAAGCATTGACATCGCAACCTTGCTTAGAACTCGTTTCGGTAGTTGCATAGGCCAGCCTTGGGCCGGCGATTGCCAGTAGGTGGTGTGCATGTCTAAAGCTGAGGGCCAGTAGTCAGACAGGTAGTAAACCACGCGACCGGGCAGCAGTTGCTCCGCCAAGGCCGGCAGTGCTTTAGAAAGAGCCCACATACCCCAAACAAAGATTAGATCTGGGGCGAAGTCCTGAACAGTATGTTCCAGAAACGCCAAGTTTTCAAGGTGCTGTTTTTTCCATTGGGTGAAAAAATGGAGCGGCTGGTAATAATCGAGATCTCCTTCAAGATGGAGAAGACGATATATGTTCTGCTCGTTAGCAGGTGCCTTCGCCATTTCATAGGAACTGGTCAGCACTCCAATCGTATGACCTCGCTCTGCTAAACGTTCCGCCACTTCGTGACACCATTGAGTGTAGCCACCTGGGCGAGCAGGAGGAAAAAAATTCGATATAAAGAGGATCCGCATCTAGTGCACCTATCTGCCTCACCTATCGCTGCGCCTAAGTACCACACACGAGTGGTGCTACGGGCCAATGTAGGTTAAGCGGCGCGACTCAAACGCGTCAAAGAAGTAAGTGCCGCGAGTGCCTGTGTCTACGCCGCTTGCCGCGCCCAGGCGTACCTGGTCGATGCGACGCGTATCATTGTCGACGCCCGTCAAGTCGGCCTGCTGGATTCCATCCATCCAGAACGTCAGGCCGCCATTGTTGGCTCCAGCGGCGGTGGACGCACGCCAGTCAAGCTCCAGAGCGTGCGACGCATCACTGAGCGGGAACCAGCTCGTCGAAACCATAGTTTTGACATCATTCATCAGCAGCGCTCGCACTTCATAACCTGTGGCCTGGAAGCGCAGCTCCAACTGTAGATGTTGCACGGTTCCTCCGCCGGAGGATCCCAGGAAGATCAAATGTGCATCGCCGATAGCCATAGGAATCGAGTTTGGATCGAAATAGAAACGCGCGCGATAGCGCGTTTCCAGGGCCGGACTTTCGTCGATCACAACCACGGCATTATTGTCGTCGATCATTGCCTGCAGGCCCTGGCTCCCAAAGAGGGCAGCGCTCGTGCTGGCACTAAGGTCGCCGCCATCAACTATGCTGGAGTTCCATGCTGCCAGATTGCCGCTTTCGAACCCGTCCGCAAAGATAAGATCGCTTGTGCCGGGTGTTGCGCTCGGGGTCAGCGTATTCGTCGGAGTGGCAGTCATAGTTGCGGTTCCGGTCAAAGTGGGTGTGAGGGTTGGCCCGACCTGGGTAAAGGTAGCGGTAGCTGTCGGAGTGTTCGTCGGGGTCGCTGTGAAGGTTGATGTGCTCGTTCGGGTGACGGTTGCAGTCGGAGTGTTCGTCCGGGTGGCCGTTGGCGTGCGGGTGAGCGTTGGAGTTTGGGTGGACTTGCCGCCGGGCGTATTGGTACGGGTTGGCGTTGGCGAAGGTCCAGCCGTCGATGTTGGAGGAGGATTGATCACTGCATTCAGCGCTGCGGCTGCATCCACGATACCGCTACCACATGTAGAAG
>DAINRK010000558.1:0-3336 GCA_036741855.1 Anaerolineales bacterium | reverse complement strand
CCGCTGGATAGTTCTGATTTCAATAGCTCGATCAGTTGTTCCTTGCTTTGATCTTCAAGTGAGACGCCATCCGTTGCTAATGTTGCAGGATCCACCTTTGCTTCAAGCGCGACATAACCGAATGCGCTGTTCGTGATGTTCATCAACAGCGCGGTCAGCGCGATGATGCCAATAATCGTGGAGAGTTGAAATAACCATCGCCAGATGGAACCACTGCGATTGCGCCCCTCAATATTGACATTGTATTGCGGATTGACAAGTTTCTCTTTCATTCATACACCTCACGGAAGCGCCGGACAATTCGCTGGCTGATAATGTTCAACGTTAGCGTAATCAGGAAGAGCAATAACCCAAGGGCAAAAATGCTGTTGTAATCAATCGAGTCATAGGAGAGGTCTCCGCCCGAAATGCGGACGATATGTCCCGTGATCGTCTCCGCACCCTGAAAAGGATTGAGAGTAAATTTTGGTCCTGCACCCGCGGCGACTGCCACGATCATCGTCTCACCGATCGCGCGTGATACACCGATGATGATCGCCGCGGCAATACCAGACAACGCGGCGGGGAGGACCACCTGTAAGGCGACCTCGAGACGCGTTCCGCCCATGCCGTAAGCGGCTTCCCTTAAGGAACGGGGCACTGCGCTGAGCGCATCCTCCGTCATCGACGTGATGAGCGGCAGGATCAGGATTCCCATCACGAGTCCTGCAGAGGCGGTGTTATAGATCTCAACGATGTCCTTACCAAAGATCGAACGCAAAAAGGGAGTCATGAACATAAGGGCAAAATATCCATATACTATGGTTGGAATACCAGCCAGCACTTCCAAAATTGGCTTGAGAATACTTCTGGCCTTTGGCGTGGCATATTCGCTCAAATAGATTGCAACCGCCAATCCCAACGGAATGGCGATGGACATTGCAATCAGTGTCGTCATAAATGTGGAAGTGACGAGAGGCCAGATTCCAAAATTCCCAGTATGTGGTTGCCACTTTGTGGTGGTCAGGCTTTCCAGAATGCTGACTTCCGGCATTTGGAAAAATAACAGCGCCTCTTTACCCAGCTCATAAACAATTCCTATGGTGGTAAAGATGGATACGAAGCCACTAAAAAATAACAAGGCCTGGATGATAGTTTCCCCTATACGACGGCGTCCGCGTAAGCCGGAACTTCTCTTTGTGAATGAAGTGGAGAGAATCATCTTTTTTTGTTCTTCCATGCGTTTGCTCCTTACGACAACTTATCCTTCCCTCTTTGAAAAAGAGGGAAGGATGAATTCGACAAACCTGATTTTCAATTACTACTTTACTTACTCGTTGACTGCCGCGTTCCAGGCGTCCAGACCTTCCTGAAGCTTGGCGTCGCTGATGGGGAAGTAACCTACATCAAGGATTTCATTACCTACATTTTCAAGATAGAAGTGAATGAATGAGGCAACTTGAGGTTTTTCCTGCATGATCTTGGCATCAGAGTAGATGAACAGCGGTCGAGCCAAAGGATATTCTCCAGACTCTGCAGTTTCAGCATCGGGTGTCACACCTTCCACTGAGAGGATGTTAAGGCGATCAGCATTTTCCTGAAAGTAGGCGAAGCCGAAGTAACCGACGGCGAATTCGCTGCCTTCCACACCTTGAACCAGAACGTTATCATCTTCAGATAACTGGATATTAGCTGCATTCAAAATGGCTTCTTCACCCTTGGCGAGGTCAGCCTTCCCATCTGCGTCCAAATTGGCAGGTCCCATGATAGCTTCAACAAAGTAATCGAATGTGCCGGAGTCGGTGCCGGGGCTGAAGCGTTGGATGGGCTCAGCGGGCCATTCAGGGCGAACATCAGACCAATTGGTAGCTGTAGAAAAGATTGCAGCCAATTCTGCTTTGGTCACATCGGTCAGCCAGGTGTTTTCCTTACTGACGGTGATCGCCAGCGCGTCGATCCCGACCTGGAAGCCGATCGGCTCACGAGGAGTTGCCAGCGCTTTACAGTTTTCAATCTCGCTGTCCTTGATTTTGCGGGAAGCATTGGAAATATCGGTTTCGCCAGTTTTGCAGAAGCGCTCAAAACCTGCGCCAGTACCGACCGAGTCGATTGTTAGATTGCCACTAAAACCTTCCTCTTCAAAGCGCTGCTTCATGCGTTCAGAGAGCGGGAAGACGGTTGAAGAACCGGCTGTGACGATATCGCCAGTGACCGCATCCGGGGCGTACATAGCCATCGGATCTTCAGTTGGAGCTACAGTGGGTTCCGCAGGAGCAGCTGTTGGCTCAGCCGGAGCTGTTGTGGGCTGCACAACAGGGGCTTCCGTAGCTGGCGCGCCACACGCGGCGAGTAGGAAACTCATTACTACGAATACGAACATAAACGAACGAACAATTTTGGTCATTTCTTATTTCTCCTTAAATTTTTATACATTGACATCTTATCAAGCAGGTTTTAAGGACAATGGAAGAACAGGTTAACAACTTGTTAAATTTACAGACCCTAAAGGACTCAAAGTCCCTTAAGGTCTCTATATAAAATAATTGCCCGCCTTTCACTCGAGGCGGGCCAAACTAAGGAGGAGAAAATTGTGGAACGTTACGATTTGCCAGTTCAATGCTGGCTAAAACGCAACGTAAATCCCTACAATAAACTTTGAGCTTGCTACATCATGCCCTTTCCTTCATCTCTTCATCATTATGTTGGGCATCAATAAAAGTTCCCAGGAAGATAAGAAACGTAAACAGGGCAATTACAATGTAAATTCCAAAACAAGTTTGCAGCATTTGTGCCTCCGGTTCTATTCTTTCGTTTTCAATTCCAGCGGTTGATCAGAAAAAATCATCTGTGATGCCAGATACGGGTTTGACCCGTCATCCCACTGCCACGTGTTTAGATCAGTCAGTGTTCGATAGGCAGTGAGGTCTAATTGCAACGGTGTAATGGAAACGAATCCTTCAGCAAGCGCACCAACATCCGTGCCACGTTCAGGGACACCTGTCGGCGCGTCACCACCAATCCAGTAATAGGGTCTGCCGCGAGGGTCGGTTCGTTCATCCAGCCTGCTATGATAGACACGCAAGCCTTGCCGCGTGATTTTGATGCCTCGAATCTTCTCTTCCGGGAGAAGCGGCACATTGACATTGAGCACGGTTTCATGCGAAAGACCATTCATGATGATCTGTTGAACTATTTTTCCAGCAATGCGTGCCGCAGGATCATAGTCAATGTCGCCGATACGTTCTTCAACGGTTTCAAGCGAAATTGCGATGCCAGGCACATTTGCAATGACGGCTTCCATTGCTGCAGTGACCGTCCCGGAATATGTGACATCATGCCCAAGGTTCGCGCCTGCAT
>DAINRK010000557.1:0-3343 GCA_036741855.1 Anaerolineales bacterium | reverse complement strand
AATATGGAGGCTGTGCTCGTGTCACCTGCACACACCTTCATCATGCTGAACCGGCCGGTGACCTATCAATTCTGGATTGACCCTAGTTCAAGTGGCTGGTACCAGCGGCTCACACAGCCGTTGACTCATCCCTATGTCCTGAGCCGCGAATGGGAACCCGGCAGACTGTGGACAGATGCGGATGAAGTCCAGGTAAATCAGCAATCGATGGCTCGTTTGATATCTGGTCTCTTACTGAGATGCCGCGAGCGAGTCTATTTGGGAATCCCAGAATTGGGTGAGAGTGGGTTTGAGCAGCGGGGAGAATTGCTTAGAGCGTTCCAAAAAGTGCTATAAGTTTGGAACAGGGGCGCAGTGAAAGACGTTATTAGGCAATAACGCTTATAAGGAGTCGGAATGAGAAAATTAGCTGCCTTATTGATGTTTATTGCCTTCACTGGCTCTGCGTGTACCTTCAATGTTGAAGTGTTGACGCCAGAGATCATCACTCCTACTGCATTGAGTCCAACTGAGACTACTGTGACCATCCCGACCTTCGTCCCAACGGTAGTGGTTACGCCTGAGATTTCTGCTACTCCAACGCAGGTTTTATCAACGCCGCAGTTTTCAAACGCACGTTTTACATCTGATGTAAGCGGGAATTCATATCAAAATATGTTCCCTGCGCGGTCGCGCAGGGTCTATGCAGTTTGGGATTATCAAAACATGCGTCCAGGGTTGATGATGCGTCGGGACTGGTATTTCAACGGAGTATTGTGGATAACGCGCGAGGAAGAATGGGATTTTTCCAAATACGGCGCGAACGGGACGATAAAGGATATTTCTGTCTTTGACTTAGATGTGGGGCTTGAATCTGGAAAGTACAGGCTTGAGCTTTACATTGATATGCAGCCACAACCTGTCGGGGAGGTCACCTGGCCGGAATTCACAATTTCCGATGGAGGATCAGAGGCTCGCGTGACCTCGCCGGATGGGCAGTGGGTGGCGGATGCCGATGACCCCAGAACATTGTTATTGAGGGATACAAGTAAGAGTGTCCGTCAATTATTTAGTGGTAAGGAAATTACAAACCTGACCTGGCTGCCCGACAGCCAGCACCTTATCTTTGTGGACCGTGACCGTTCCGAGCAGCAGGCGCCACTCAAAATTGGAATTCGGGATGATCTATGGATTGTAGAAATCCCGAGTGGGGAGTCGCATTTGTTATATCAAAATACGGTTCCATTTGGAAAATTAAGTTTTTCACCAGATAATCGTTATATCGCGAGCATCGAGGGGTCAGGTTTTGGGGATGCATGTTTCATGGATGCACGTTTGATTTTTTTTGAACTTGCCAGCGATTTTCGAACTGCACGAAGCATCAAGCAGGAAAAGTTTACCGGAATTTCAGCGCCACAGGATACTGTAATTTATCCTGTGGAAGAGGGCAGCTGGCAAAGTGAAACTGAATACCTCGTTCCATTGAATGGAACGTGTAACTTTGATCAGAACCTGGCGGGTATGTATCTTTTCGACCTTACAGAGTTAAGCGCACAAAAGACAGGGCCATAATGAATTTCAAAGACAAGGATTTGATGAGGATCAAACTAATCACAGTATTACTTATTGACTCAATATTTCTATTTTCCTGCAAGCCTACTGATGTAGAAATTATGTCATCTGCTGTTGCATCAGAAGCACCAACTGCTGCCGAACCAACCCTTATATCTAATGTTCCCACCGCAGGTGGGCCGAGTCTAGCAAACTGCCCAATGTTTCCTGCGACTAATGTCTGGAACGTACGCGTGGACTCGCTCCCATCTCATCCGATGTCTGATTCGTGGATCAATAGCATCGGCCGCGCCGAAAACTTTCACATGGACTTCGGTTCAGGTGAATGGGACGGTGGCCCTATCGGTATTCCGTTCAATGTTGTTTCTGGTTCTAGCGTAAGTCAGTACGAACCTGATTATTATTATCCTGATGAATCGGACGCGGGTCCATATCCGATCCCTGATAACCCTTTGATTGAATATGGTTCTGATCATCATATCCTCGTGCTGGATGCAGATACTTGTACGCTTTATGAAATCTACGATGCAAGTTTTGCGAGTGGTAACTGGAGTGGTGGCTCTGGCGCGATCTGGGACTTGAACTCTAACGCCTTACGTCCCGAAACCTGGACCTCTGCCGACGCGGCAGGATTGCCTATTTTGCCGGGTTTAGTTCGCTATGATGAAATCATGACAGGTGAAATCAAACATGCTTTGCGTTTCACAGTTGAAAACACGGCAGGCTATGTCTGGCCCGCACGACATCTAACCTCAGATCCGCAAGACGAAGTTCCACCGCTGGGAGCGCGTTTTCGTTTAAAGGCAGATTATGACATATCAGACTTCCCGCCCGAAATGCAAGTCATATTACAGGCGATGAAAACCTATGGGATTATTCTGGCTGACAATGGCTCGAACTGGTATGTGAGCGGCGCTCCGGATGAGGGTTGGGATAACGACATGCTCCACCTGTTAGATGAACTAACGGGGGATGATTTTGAGGCAGTTGATACTTCCGTGCTGATGGTAGATGTCAATTCGGGGGAGACGAAATAACTTTAAGTACCGTGGATTCTACGGTGCGACCCGCATTGCCTGAGCATCATAATACTGAACCCCACACGCATCTGTCACCCATTTGCCGAACGCTTCAGAGCGAATAATATCCCTCGTGTTGATATCTTTTGTATCTATCGGGATGATCTCAATTTGAGTAATGCCCTGAGCGATGGCATCTTTAATTTGAGCATCTCTGATATCCCATAGCCTCGCTCGCTCTACAAAACCTGGTAATTCCTGATAAACATTCAGTGTAGCTCGTGCTGTGTATAGACCAAATACCAAGAGAAGGATTGTAGGCAAAAATACGAGGCCTTTGCTGAGTTTTGGGGCAACAATTAATCCAATGATCCATGCAACAATTGCAATGCCAGCCAAAACGACGAATCGAGCAAGAGACTGACCGCGCGGGTCGGGAGGAGCGCTATAAAGATACGTAGTCGGCGCTTCAATTGCAACGATCAACAAATATGTAACTAAAACTATTAGCAGAGCAGCTAACACAGATTTTCTGATCTCATAAGGAGTCTCATTCGTATGATGCGATAAGATACCAATCCCTACAAATGCTGCGAATATGATTGCATGTGGAAGAGGCAGACCAAGCAATGAATAAAGAATGAAGTCGAAAGCATATCGCAGGGAAAGGAATGGAACGAGGAAAGGGTCATTCGGATTCCTGTTTAGATCAACGTAACGGGCATTGGATGGCGACACAGCCAGGGCCATTAATGCTAAAAACAGGAAAATCC
>DAINRK010000556.1:0-3355 GCA_036741855.1 Anaerolineales bacterium | reverse complement strand
GTCGATTGTGGCGAATGCAGGTTAGTGCCGCGCCAATCTTCTCTTTGATAGGACCTGGAAGAGATTTCGAGTGAAGCGCATTCACAAGAGGAGGGATCGCGTCATCGGATAAGCCCAGAAAATAGTTGACATCCAAATCTTCACGTCCTTGCGCAAAGGCCTTGTCTGCCACACTCCGAATTTCGCGCTGAACATTTTTGTTCACGATAAATGAATCCACATTTAGGCTGCTGAGCGAGATAACAAATCCAAGTGAGGCTACTACCATCGCCAAACCAATGAGTCGCTCGCGACGAAACATTTCAATAAGGACGACCGCCACCAGCAGGAGCGCAAGCCAGATCATAAAAACATGTGTATAGGTACGCAGTCGCGAGAATCCATAGGCCTGTTCATATAGCACGAGCCGCTGAAATGCAGAAACCAACATAATGATTACCAGGCCTACAATGCCCACGCCAAGACCCGAGAATATGCGTCGCTGTGATTCGGAGCCTCGACGAGTGATCGCGCCAAGCCCAAGGATCAGCAACAAACTAAAGAAGGCAACAGTCACAAGTTCACCAAATCCCTTGCGCGCATATTCAGAAAATGTATAACCCTCGATATTGATATTGGCTTGCCCACCAAAAAAATACTGGAACTGAATGATTACAAAACTAATGAACAAAATAGCCAAACTGCCAAGTACTATCCCTGACTCTGTAAAACCCAAAAATGGCGAAACGAAAGGTTTGTCTTCCGATATCTTTTCATCTGCGCTGTGTGCGGCGTGAAGGTAAGTCCCAGCCAATGCATAAGCAAAGACAAGTATATAAACGAGGCGGAAGATATATTCGGGCAGGTTTTCGATGTTGAACAAGTCAGTAAATTCTTTGATCCGTTTCCCAAATATAGGATCAGCGGATGAAAGTAGAGACGCAAAGATAGCAATTACCGGCAAGGCTATGACTATGCCTCGTAGAATGGGCCAGACCCTAGCACTTCGGTTCTGACTGACCTCGGGCTGCTCGCTGCGGACCTCCGCGGCGAATCCAACTGGACGTGCGATTATGCTGGCCAACAAGCGAAAAAAACCAAATACATAATCCAAAAGTGCATAATGCAGCCAGCGCCCACCCAGATATGTGATGGCAAAGACCCCCATTAGAAAGAGAGTCATCGATACGGAGAGAAAAACCGTCATCGGCTCGAGGCGAATACATGTCATAGATGCGAGAAACGCGATGGGGAGAAAAAGCAGGCTTGAATTACGCGAGAAGCGATGCCCATCCACATTAAGAAGCAAAATGCCAGTCACGATACAAAGAGTAATATAGATAGCAAAGTTAATTCCTCCAGGCTTTTTCCAAAAAAGAAAGTCAAATGCCCACCCTAGCAGAATGACGATGGTCCAGAAACGAGTTGGGTTGGTTTTCATAGGAGCCTCCGCAAAAAATTTTACCGAGCATAACTCTAAGGGGCTTGCGGAGACTCTCAAAAGGTATCACGAATTCACAAGTTGAGTATACAGGTGGATTACAAATCGATAAGAATCATTTTCCGCCTATTGACATCCAAATTGAAGTGTGACATACTTCTAGTATTATTTGGGGGCAAACAAACTGAACCGCCATCCTATAGAAAGGAGGAGGTGATGTCTAACATGGATAGTAGTAACAAACCCAGCGCTGTGGCATCCCTCCTCAAATAAGAAGGAAGCCACAGCGCCCCACCAGTGCCGTCCGTATGGGCGGCATTGTGGTATTTGTAGGGAAGGGCAGCTGCCCTTCCCTACAAATTATTCATCTCCAAAAGAAATGCTCATGCTGCGGGCGGTGATGACTGCATCGTCGTTTACATCCACTCGCTTGGGGATTGCAATTGCTTCTTCAAGAGGGACATCAATGATCTTCCCAGCGTTCAATGAGACCATGCGATCAAACCTACCGCGCGCCGCCAAACGGATGGCTGCCGCGCCGTAACGGGTTGCCAGCCAGCGGTCAAAGGGAGTTGGCGTGCCGCCGCGCTGAACATGACCAAGCACTGTAACGCGCGTTTCGTATCCCTGCCGTTCGACATATTCCCCCACTGCCTGACCGATCCCACCGAGACGCGGGGTATAAATCTCATTGCCTCCGCGCGAGAATACCTGACTCCCGCCAATCGCTTTGGCACCTTCTGAGACAACAACGATGCTGAAAAGATAGCCACGCTCCACACGCTCGCGCACTTTTGCCAGGACTGACTCAAACTTGAATGGGATTTCAGGGATCAGAATCACATCAGCGCCGCCTGCCACACCCGCATGGAGCGCGATAAAGCCAGCATTACGCCCCATCAGTTCGAGCACCATCACACGGTGATGTGCCTCAGCAGTCGTGCTCAATTTGTCGATGGCTTCTGTGGCAGTAGTGACAGCCGTATCAAACCCAAACGTGACTTCTGTGCCGCCGATATCGTTATCAATCGTCTTGGGAATGCCAATGACTGGCGCGCCTTTCAAGAACAATTCGTGTGCGCTGCGCAAGGTACCGTCACCGCCCAATACAAGCAGAGCATCCAGTTCCAATCGTTGGATTCCTTTGACGATTTCGTCTGAGACATCTATGGTGACCTCTTTGCCATCCCGAATGACTTTGCGCGCATAAGGGTTGCCGCGATTCGCCGCGCCCAGGATCGTGCCACCGCGGACCAGTATCCCGCGTACCTGTTCAATGCCAAGCTGGATGATCCCATTTTCGTCTATGCACCCATCATAGCCATTGCGGATGCCGAAAACCTCGCACCCATATTCATAGATCGCAGTCTTGACTGCGGCGCGGATGACTGCATTTAAACCGGGCGCATCTCCACCGCCCGTGAGAATTCCGATTCGTTTCATGATTGTCTCCTTAATAAGTCAATGATACCGCAGAGGATGAAATCTTTTCTGTATTCAATCGTATATCACGTAAAATAAGGAGGATTACAAGGAGACACTCATGTCAAAAACACGGACAATCGGTATGATGCTGATATGCCTAGTTTTAGGAATTTTTATAGGCATGGGTATAAAAACGCTTACAACAAATATGGAACTAAAGATAGAGAGCGCCACGTATGAAAAACTACCCAGAAGAAATTTTGTAATAATTATTGAAAAAAGTCAACGGGAAGAACTCTTTAACCAGTTTAGAAAATTTGCTGACAAGGGCCGCTTTGCAATTCGAATAGCCCCTATTACTCCTAGTGGTGAAGATTTCAGTATCGAGATGTGGAGGGAGGATATTAGAGTTTTGGTGCAAATCCCTTTGATCTAGGAGAGTTTAGGATAGGGTTTTATGATACTGATGGCACCTATCCATTTCCAGCGACTGAAGGGGAACTTGATAAT
>DAINRK010000555.1:0-3364 GCA_036741855.1 Anaerolineales bacterium | reverse complement strand
CAGTTCCCATTCATGCGCGGCCTCGGTGAGATGACGATGCAGGCGCAGACTTTCGCGATCCTGATTCAACCACTCGCGCAGTGTGGGCCATTCGCGGATCAATGCCTCATGCGCCACCTCGGCAGTGTCCTCGCCCAAGGTAACGAGTCGCGCTTCAGCCAGTGTATTCAATACGGCTCGAGCTTCTTCTGCATCCTCTGTATGTGATATTAACTCGTCGAAGGATGCTCGCCGCCGCGTATCTTCCGTACCTTCCCCCAACTCGGTGAGCCGCAGGAAAATATTCCGTGCAATTGTCTGTTCATCAGTTGAAAGGTTTTGATAGACGCTTTCTGCTGTATGAGCGATCGCCCCGCGCACGCCGCCTGCATCGGCATAGCCTTTGAGTGTGAGGGTATGCCCGGCGCGACGCTTCCAGGTTTCGAGCAACGCATGCGACAGCAACGGCAAAGCGCCAGGCTCATCGCCAACGTCGCGCAAGATTAAATCCACCAGCCCCGGCTCGAATGCCCAATGCCCCTGTTTGGCGGGTTCTTCAATGGCACGCCGCAGTTCATCGGTAGTCATCGGGCCGATGTATTCCTGTTGACGCGCGACTGCCTCACGTAGTTCGGGATATTGAGCCAGATGCGCGTAAAAATCTGCGCGTAGGGTAAGGATCAGCGTGATATTCCCTTCGCTCTGGTTAAGCGTCGTGAGCAGGTTATCAATGAAGGCCTCGCGCTCAAATTCATCGCGGCACAGTGTGAACAATTCTTCAAACTGATCGAGTACCAGTAATGTATGCTGTTTTGGATTTTGACGCGCAAGAAAGAGGCTCAGACTGCGCGGATCTTGCGCCAGATCATCCATAAATGTAGCAATAGCAGTGACCGATTCTGACTCACGCGTCAGTTCAGTTGCCAGCGCCTGCAGTGGATGAATCGTTGGTGTGATAACGTGGACCCTCCAATCTGCACTACCCTCAGGCGGCTTCGTCCCATCTGGAAGAATCTCCCCTTTTTTGAGTGCGGGAATCAACCCCGCGCGCACCAGCGATGATTTGCCACTGCCCGAAGCGCCAATCACGACGGAAAGATAATCTGTTTCTCTTAATCGATTTTCCAATTTTGCGGTGAGCAGTTCACGTCCAAAGAACAAATCCGAATCTGTCTCATCAAAGTATTGCAAGCCCATAAATGGCGGCTCACCTGGGGTGGGCGCCTCAGCGCCGGTGAATTTGGTTCTGAGCGGTGGAAAATCATATGCCAACCCTTGAATGACTAATTGATAGATGGGGGTTGGGAATTTTAGATCCTTGAGGCGGTGTTCACCGAGGTCGCGTATTGTCACACCCTTGGGAAGATCGCGTATTACTAATTCGCGCGTCGTTTGTGACAACAAGACTTGTCCACCGTGCGCCGCATCACCAATACGCGCGGCGCGATGCACGTCCATCCCAACATAGCCTGTCGAAGCGATCAATGGTTCACCGGTATGTAATCCCATTCGTACGCGCAATGGCTCGTTATGTAACCAGGAATGCGAGGCAAGCGCGCGTTGCGCGTCGGCGGCACACTTCACTGCATCCAGCGAACGCGCGAACGTGACAAAGAAGGCGTCGCCCTGTGTATCGACCTCGCGCCCATTCCATTTCTGAATTGCGGCGCGCAGGATCTCATGATGCTCTGCCAGCACTGTTGCATATTGATCACCCAGCTTGTCAAGTAGATCGGTTGACTCCTCGATATCGGTAAAAAGAAAGGTGATGGTGCCAGAAGATTGTGCGGCGCGCGAGGGAATATGCGCGCCTTTGAGTAAACCATCATACAATGCGCGCGTTTCCGCAGAAGGTTCGAGTCCAAACTGCTCATTCAGCTGCTCAATACACCGCTGGTAGATGGAACTGACGCTTGCCATATCGCCGCGCGCCCCATAAGCGAGCATGAGGGCACGATACGCAGGTTCAAGTGTGTTACCCAGTGAAAGCCAGCGTTCCGCCTGTTCCTGGACTGCCGTCCAGCGTTCAGCGGAGATGAGTTGCGCGAGCAGTTGTTCCATTTTGGTGTCAAAGATGCCCCGGATGCGTTCCCGCTCTAATACGATCCAATCCTCATAGAAGCCAGGCAGGAGTTCACCCTGATAGAGGGAGAGATTGGAGATGAGAGATCCCAAATCAAGTTCTGGTCTTTCCAATTGCGCGGCATCAAGCCAATACTCGGCCTCACGATTAAAGGCGATCGTGAATTCTTCGGCGAGGAGATAGTCAACGGTAGTGGGCTGCTGTGTAGAGATCGCTTTGCGGATACGCCACAATTCGTGACGCAGGTTCTTGCGCGCGGTGTCATCGGAGAAGTCTGGCCACAAAATACCCCCCAGTTTTTCACGGCGATGGGGCGTCCCGGCTGTCAGCACCAAATACGCCAGAAGCGATTGACCAGCCCGCGACGGAATCAGGACGCGCTTGCCGTCGAGACGAACGTCAAATTGTCCGAGCAGTCGAATTTGAAGCATTGCACCCTCCATTATTGAAACTCTTGAACTGACGGTCAAAAGCGATAGTCGACGATCTGAGTATAGCACTTCTCATGCCAGGTACTTTATCTGGGGAGCGTCTATTTTACGTCTACGAAAATTTGGCAACCAATCGACGAAAAGGGAACGGCACTTTGCAACAATGCGGACAGACATCGGGACAACCATAGTTCCCGGACCAATTCAGAAATGGAGATCAAAATGAATACCAAACTGTTTTTCGCTTCTATTGTTTTGCCGATCAATTCTAGAAAGGAGTTCAATAATGCTTAACAAACGTTTTACTTCCATCGATACCTCAGTCAACGTTCCATCCATTTTAGGTAATTCACAAAAGGAGAATCTCATGAACAAGTTTTTCAAAATCTTCAGTTTCGTTGCCGTTGTTGTGATGCTCGTCACTGCCTTTGGTGTTCAGGCCGCTCCCACCCGTCTGCCATATGGCTTGACCATACAGGATACGATGGCGGGCGTGGAGCAGAAGTTGGGTCAACCCCAGGTCGTGTTTGCTCCACAAGCCGGATGGGAATCTGGCCTGCCTGATGAAGGCGGCTCGCCGGATCACCTCCACTATTGGGCAGTGTACAAGCGCTTTGGCATAACCATCATCTACAACACGCCGTCCCTGTTCGACAAGAATGCAACCATCTATGACATTGTAGTCAACGAGTAGCGCAATCAATAAACGTGACCGGAAGTGTATATCCAGTCACGTTTGGTCTTTACAGGTTTGCCCTCGCGCCCGTTTGAGGTCTAAAAACCAACAAATCTAGAAAGGAGTTTAATAATGTTTAACAATCGTTTTACTTCCATCCAACTTATTAATGAGAGGAAACCAACCATGAAAAAG
>DAINRK010000554.1:1406-3364 GCA_036741855.1 Anaerolineales bacterium | reverse complement strand
CTGGTGCACAGTATAGAGATCCCGAATTCAGTTGGAAGTGGGAGGTGGCTCCAGGAGGTATAGGCTTTGTGATTGGCAGAGGGTTAGGACCGCAATTCCAAAACGATCTGTTCATGGGCGCAGGTACGGCGAACCTTGAAGGAGGTTACCTCTTCCATTTCAATCTGACCGGCAACCGAAACAAAATCGCTGTTGACGATCCTCGATTAGAAGACCGCGTGGCAGATAACCTTGCGAAACATGAGATCACCGAAAGCGAAAGCCTATTAATCGGCCGAAACTTTGGAGTGGTCACCGATATTGAGACAGGCCCAAACGGTAACCTGTTCGTTGTCTCACTCTCGAACGGAACAATTTATGAAATCTTCCGGCGCTAACCGGGAGCTTGTCATAGATTCATTAACATAAGATTAGGTAAGGTTACAACGAGTTGTATCCGTTTCTGAAAATTTGTAAAAAAGAAAGGTGAATACGAATGAAAAAGATTAAGATTCTACCCATAACTTTGATCGCGGCGGCCGCGCTAATCATCGCTAGCGTGGCTTACGCAAGTCCGGCAGCATCTCAGGATTTTGGTGCAAGACTAATTGGAGCGGAAGAAGTCCCACCGCGTAATACGGATGCGACAGGCGTTGCCACCTTCCAATTGAGCCAAGATGGAACGGCGCTCAGCTACACTGTGAGTGTGGCCGATATCGAGAATGTTTTTGCTGCACATATTCACTGTGGAGCTAAGCGTGTAAATGGTCCTGTGGGGGTTACGCTCTTCATGGGCCCTGTGGGTGGAGGCGCAATAAGTGGTACTCTGGCGAAGGGAACGATAACTGCGCCTGATCCCGGAAATGCATGTGGCTGGGCGGATTTGGCTGCTGTAGTGGCTGCCATGAACACTGGGAATACCTATGTAAATGTTCACACCAATGACGGTGTGGCGCCTACTAACACGGGCCCCGGTGATTTCCCCGGAGGCGAAATACGCGGTCAAATTACCCAAGTACTTGGTGGTGCTAAAGGTAAATAGACATTCAAACATCAAAGAGCGAAAGCCTTCTGATTGATTGGACGGATATGGTCACTGATATTGAGACAGGCCCGAACGGCAAGCTGTTTGTCGTATCGCTCTCAAATGGAACTATTTACGAAATCTTCCGGCGCTAACATCTAGTTACGTTTCATTAATATAAGATTAGGTGATGTTACAAATAATTGAAAATTAACCCTCGCGTAGTATTCTGATAGATGAGTTAACTTGGGCACATCGCTGAACCAAGATGTAAAGGAGGTGATCTTAACTTACAGCGTGAACAAGCGATAGATCTATCTTCGTCGTTGTATTCGTTTCCGATAAATTTGCAAAAAGAAAGGTGAAAACGAATGAAAAAGATTAAGATTTTACCCGTAGTTTTGATCGCGGTGACCGTGCTAGTCATCGCTAGTGTGGCTTATGCGAGTCCGGCGGCATCTCAGAATTTTGCCGCGCCGCTAAGCGGAGGCGAAGAAGTCCCGCCGCGCGATACGAATGCGAGAGGCGTTGCTACTTTCAAATTGAGCGATGATGGTACAGAACTCGACTTCAAAGTGAATGTGGCCAATATTGAGAATGTCTTCGCCGCACATATTCACTGTGGAGCCGTGGGCGTAAGTGGCCCGGTGGGTGTCACGCTCTTCTCGGGTGCTCCGGCTGGAGGCAGAATAGATGGTACTCTTGCTGAAGGGACGATAACAGTGCCTGACCCTGGAAACGGATGTGGCTGGGCGGATTTGGCTGCTGTGGTGGCTGCCTTGAACAGTGGGAATACCTATGTAAATGTTCACACCAATGACGGTGTGGCACCCCCAAATACAGGCCCGGGTGATTTCCCTGGCGGCGAAATACGCGGTCAAATTAAATAGACTTTCAAATATCAAAGCTTCATAAAAGAAACAAACAAAAAAGTCCAGCCTAGTTGCTGGACTTT
>DAINRK010000554.1:0-1306 GCA_036741855.1 Anaerolineales bacterium | reverse complement strand
ATCAAAGCTTCATAAAAGAAACAAACAAAAAAGTCCAGCCTAGTTGCTGGACTTTTGCTTAAGGCTAACGGGCCTTTATTTAGTGATCATGTTCATGTTCGGCAGCCTCTCCGACAGGAACGCTTATTGTCAGATCTTCGTGATCTCGGAATTGTAAAACGACTTCAATTTCATCTCCCACGTGGAGTTCTTGTTTGAGACCAATGAGCATCACATGATACCCGTCTGGGATAAATACAAATTCTGTGTTTGCGTACACTGGTATCACATCTACAACCTCGGTACCGTTTTGAAGCTGCACTACCTCCGCCGCATCAGAAGATGCGCCAGTCAGTTGATCAGTTTCTGAACCATGATTGTGCATTGCTAGATAGATTGCGCGATCTTCGCCTTGCGCGCCTGCACCCATTTTGACTTGATGGACTTCTATTCCGCTCTCCGCAGTTCCTGCACCACAGGCAGTCGACAGAATTGCTGCTAAAATAAGAATGAAAAAGCGTTTTCTCATAACGAAAATTATATCAGTAGTAGTTTCAGCTAAAACTCACCCGGCGCGCACTGCAAACAAACAAGCCCCTCTGAACGCCACATCTCAACCACCCCGCTGCGATCTTCAACAACAAATAAGATCTTACTTCGATCGATACCTGCCAACATCTCGCGCTTGACGATCACATCGCTGCGCCTATCGTCAACGCGCCGGAGTTTCAGTTCGTGATAATTCACTCCCTGCCTGGCTAGCCATTCAATTGTTTCTGCGCGATGCTGCTCATTCCGACCAGAGCATAAGATAATCTTGATGCCAGATGCATAAAGGATGTTACACAGCCTCACCATGGAATGGATAGCTTTATCTTGAGGGATCTCCCGAAAGAAGGCATCCCAGTCTTTTGGCTTTTTCTTGATATGATGCAGACGCTCGGAAACATCTGCCAGTGTGCCGTCAATATCGAAGATAATGATTTCTTCAGCCATTGCTTATCCCTTGTGAATAAAAGCGACAAGCCGCATCCTCAAAGACACGGCTTGTCTGGTCTCTAATTCTCTAGTCTCTTCTTCTCAATCAAGTTTTCCCGTCACTGCTGCCAGTTTCAACTCACCGATTGCCTTTGTGATTTGGATGTCACGTGGGCAGGCATCCGTGCAGTTGTAGACGGTATGACAGCGCACTAGGCCATCTGTTTCGGTGATGATTTTCATACGCTCTGCTGCACCTTCATCGCGGCTGTCAAAGATGAAGCGATGTGCAGTCACCAGCGCGGCAGGCCCGTAGTACTCGTCGCTGCCCCAGAAGGATGGGCAGGAC
>DAINRK010000553.1:0-3383 GCA_036741855.1 Anaerolineales bacterium | reverse complement strand
ATGGGCGACTCATTCTCGATGAGGAACACCCCATCGCTGGTTGTATGGAAGTGCAAAACGGACAGGTAAGGATTGTTGATGATTACTTCGGACGTAAACCTGGAATGTATTTAGGATGGTCTCATTTCTCAGGGGCGGAAAATGCCACGGAGCAGAAATTTGAATTCTCATGGCCGTTGGGCGATGTAGTAACGGCCTTGGCCCAGGCGGGGCTGCGCATTGAACTTCTGGAGGAAAGCCCCAGTCAACAGTCATGGAGATTTGGAGATAAGCTCGATGAGGTAGCACGCATACCTGGTGAGTATTTGCTGGTAGCAAGAAAAGATTCATCAACCCAAACATAGAATAGAGGCTGAGCATGAATGCTCGTGACAATCTGGAAGAGTTTGCCGATCCACTCAACTATGATATCGAAGAGGGTGAACGATCCGCTCCTCGGATTGCGTTTTATTGTGAACTGGCCAAATCGGTTGGTGGTCCAGTATTGGAGATTGCGTGCGGATCGGGGTTGGTGACTATTCCAATCGCGGCACAAGGATTGGATGTGACAGGCCTTGATCTTGCCTATTCCATGCTGGAGCACGCACGTAAAAAAGCAGATGGTCAAAATCTGAATATCCGCTGGATGGAGGCGGACGCACGATCATTTGATCTTGGATCGCAATATAAATTCATTTATCTGACAGGAAACGCCTTTCAAGCTTTCCTGCGCCGCGAGGATCAGGAGGCGTTGTTTACCTCCGTGAAACGGCATCTCATGCCAAATGGCACCTTCGCCTTTGAGACGCGTAATCCCACGGGTCACGATCTTAGAGACCAGCCTGAGGAAGAATTCGATCAAAGTTATATCAGTGTGGAAGGCCACCACGTCTCTGTCTCATTCACCCAACGATATGACCCACTTGATCAAGTTATTTACTGGACATCCTATCGTCGCTGGAACGATGGAGAACGCGATCATAGCAAACAAACACACATCGCCTGTCGTTTTACACATCCTCAGGAACTTGAAGCTCTCCTTTACTACAACGGTTTTCAAGTAATTCAACAATACGGAAACTGGGACAAGGAATCACTTTCTGCATCCGGCCCAAGCATCATTTCAATCTGCAAAGTGCGAAAGTAGAAGAGATGCTAATTCCTTGTCTCTCCGACAAATCTGCTAAACATAACACCTAGCGTCACGCCGCCAATTACGCCCGCCATCATCGTGCAAATGGCAGTGACCTTAGGCATGGCGGCGTTGCCTGTCCCTACGCGAATCCCTAGTCCATCCAGAATGAAGTAAGTCAGAATCGTAACCAGAACAGATGCAAACGCTGTGATCGATGCAAGTGTCACTGCAGCCTTCCAGTTTGGCAATGCCAAACCATGCGCCAAGCCGGTGCAAAATGTGATGCTCAAAATAAGTCCGCTTATATGAATCAGGAAACCCATATGAATGGGCATATTGGAAAAATCATAATTAAACCAGTAATAAATAATCCAAAACAACCGTCGACCAACATAGACGCCCAGCATACTTGCCACAGCAAGCCGCCACCACGGGCGATAGCCACTGATCTGGCTGAGTATGATCCCCCATCCAAACGCACCAAACAACGTGCCGATGATCTCGAGTACTCCATTGTTCTGTAGAAAAGTCACGAGCCTTTCAACAGGATAAGATGGCATGATGCGTTGAAGAAGAATAAGCCAGAATAGTAGCCCCGCTGGCAACCCTAGACAGATGCTGGCCGCAAGCGCGCTCTGCCAGGCAATACGATAAAATTCCCCACGTTTTGGAGCTTCAAGGATTTTCATACAGCCATCTGTTCCTCATGATTTGATTACACCCCAGGGACATATTGAGTTCCAATTCACCTCAAAAGATAGGTTGGCGATATGGATTAAGGGTTTGTCGCTTGCTGAATAAGTTGCTCAAGTTTCCGAAACATACACAGCGTGCCAGTTATGATTAAAAATTGTATGCAATTGGCTCATGACAATTGTCAACTCCTATGGTAAATCTTGCCGAGCACAAAACGTCTCATAGGAATAACCCGACTTCAGCCATATAAAGGAACCCTCGATGGATAACACGCAACGCTACGAAACGCTTGATCCTAATAACTGGAATGAGATGCGGACTCTTGCTCACCGCATGGTGGATGATGCCATAACCTATCTTGAAACGGTGCGCGAACGCCCTGTTTGGCAGCCGATTCCCGACGAAATCGCTGACCAATTTAAAGTATCTGCTCCGCATGAACCAGCTGGCGCAGAGAGGACTTATGAAGAGTTCCTCGAAACGATCCTGCCCTACCCAATGGGGACGACACACCCGCGCTTTTGGGGCTGGTACATGGGTGCCGGAACTGTCTTCGGTGCGCTGGCTGATCTCATGGCATCCACTATGAATTCCAATCTGGGAGGTGGGAATCACGTCGCGAATTTGGTGGAGGAACAGGTAATCAATTGGATGAAGGAGATGCTCGGGCTGCCCGGCGATTCAAGCGGCTTGCTGGTCAGCGGGGGCTCAATGGCAAACTTTGTCGGCATTGCAGTGGCTCGGAATGCAAAGGCAGGCTTCAACGTCCGCGAGATCGGGATGCAGGCGGCGCCTCAAAAATTGACTGTTTATACCTCGAAAGAAGTGCACAGCTCCGTCCAAAAAGCAGTTGAGCTGTTGGGACTGGGCCATGATTATCTGCGAAAGATCCCTGTAAATGATGATTACACCATCGATCTGAAAGCATTGGAGCAGGCGATCAAAGCGGACCGTGAAGCTGGCTACCGTCCGATTTGCGTGATTGGAAACGCGGGCACGATCAATTCAGGGGCCATTGATGATTTGAACGCGCTGGCGGATTTGTGCCAGCGTGAAGATATCTGGTTTCATGTGGACGGCGCAATAGGAGCGGTTGCTGTGCTCGCAGAGAATGTAAAAGCGCAACTTTCAGGAATTGAACGAGCAGATTCGGTCGCGCTGGATCTACATAAATGGATGCACGTGCCCTTCGAAGCTGGCTGTATCCTTGTACGTCATAACGACGCGCACCGCCGAACATTTTCACTGACGCCTGATTACCTGGCACATGAGTCACGCGGGCTGGCAGCCGGGCACCTTTGGTTCACTGACTATGGTTTGCAATTGTCGCGTCAGTTCCGCGCCCTCAAAGTGTGGATGTCGATCAAGGAACATGGTCTCGATCGGTTTGGGCGAATGATCGCGCGTAATGTGGAACAGGCACAGTACTTTGGTCAGTTGGTTGAAAGCGAATCCAGTATGGAATTGATAGCGCCTATCGGTTTAGATATCGTTTGCTTTCGTTTTAATCCGGGTGGGCTGGATGATGAAAAGCTGAACGCACTAAATAAAGAGATTCTGATGCAACTTCATG
>DAINRK010000552.1:0-3393 GCA_036741855.1 Anaerolineales bacterium | reverse complement strand
AATATACAAGTTAATCCTAGTGGAGTTCTGCGTCAGGAAGCGATGGTAGTATTCGACCGCACCTTCGCCATCACAGCGGCGATGCAATTGATCACAACGCTGGTGGCGTTCATTGGTGTATTGAGTTCATTACTTGCCTTGCAGTTGGAAAAGGCACATGAAATGGGAATCCTGCGCGCGCTTGGGTTGACTGTCGCCGAAATGCGCCGCCTGACCTTCTGGGAGACGGGACTATTGGGTGCATCTGCCGGACTATCCGCGCTGCCGACGGGTTACATCCTGGCATGGATCCTGATCTTCGTCATCAACCAGCGTTCTTTTGGCTGGACGCTGCAAATGCATGTTGAAATGGCACCTTTTGTACAGGCGTTTCTTCTGGCAGTCAGCGCGGCTCTGGTTGCGGGTCTCTATCCGGCCTGGCGGTTGAGCCGCATAGAGGCCGCTGAAGCGTTACGAGGGGATTAGATTTCTTCATGAGCAATGTCTTTATTAACAAATGACCGTTGACTCTGAGATGGGACAATTGTATAGTGACAAATATGTATTCTTCTGGAGCAAGGATGCAAAAGGATTTTGATGATCTGGCTCAGACTGTAATCAACGGATTTGGTGCGGCCGGGATGGCGATTGGCATTGTCAATGGCGAGGAAATTTATGCCAATGGTTTCGGGGTAAAGATATTGAAACACGGGAGCCTGTGACTGCCAACTCACTGTTTCACCTGGCATCCATCTCCAAGACTTTCGTCGCAACAGCAGTCATGCAAGTTGTTGAAAGAGCGAAGCTGGAACTGCATGCGCTACGATCTGAAGACAAACAAGAGATGATCTTGATGTGACTCTATATAGAAGTTAACATGTGGAGGTCCAACTTGCAAAATGCCGAAGCTCACTTTTATTAACGAGAAAGGTTGGACGTATAATGCAAGGCATAAGGACTTAAGCGAAGACTCTTCGCATAATACGTAGTTAGCCCGCAGATGTCAGAAATTGGCCTTACATGAATGAGGTGGTTGATTGAACCAGTCCAAAGTCCGTACCTGCAAGATAGTCATCAAGCTCATCCTGTTGCTGGTCGTGCCAGCGCTCGCCTGCACTATTCCGGAGACGGCGCCAGATACGCCGCTACCTCGGACCTCTCCCACAACTGCAAATACCTTTACACCTACAATTACTTTTACACCCGTGAATACTTCTACACCTGAACCAACCCCTCTGCCCCCTGAGCTGGTCTGGTTTGCGCCCAATTTTGGTTCCCGCGACTATCTTGAGCTATTCACGAAGCCCGAGCAGTGGACCGTGGCGCGCTCGCGCATCCATGTCTTTCAGTTCTACGCGGATAACGTCCTCGGTGAACGCCCCTGTCCACTCTGCGGAGATAACTCGTTCGACGCCTTTGTCCGCGCTGGAGCATTTCAGAAGTTAACCGATTGGGGACTCGCGATCAGCATCGAGCTCGGACCGATCTATCCGGATTGGGACTGTTCCGGCGATATCGTCTTGCGCAATGCCGATCAAGCTGTTCGAAATATTGAGGCCAATGGGGGTGTGGTCCGTTTGTGGTCGATGGACGAACCTTTCATTTATGGCCAATTGGACATAAAGGGACAAAAGTGCGGATACGATATGGAGGAAACCGCGGCGGTCACGTTGAAGTATATCGAGCGTTTGACGGCGGCACATCCTCTCATCCGCGTGGGCGATATTGAACCCTACCCGTATTTTTCCATCCCTCAATTAAAGGAGTGGATCCTCGCGCTGGAGGACAAAGGTGTTTCTCTCGCGTTCTTTCACCTGGACGTGGATACGGAAAGGGTGCGGGTTGAGGGACAGAATGTCGCGGCCGATCTCAACACGCTCGATCAATTTTGCCAGGAACATCGAATCCCCTTTGGTGTCATCCTCACCTCGAACTGGACCGCGGCAGGTTCTAATCGCACCTACTTCGATTCGACGATGGATTGGATACGCACGGTCAATGAGGCTGTTGGAAAGCCTCAACACGTGATATTCCAGAGCTGGCAGGGACCGGCGCCGAGTGGGGCTCATGAGATCCCGATCAATCTTCCACAGAACGACCCCTCTCAGTACAGCCATATTCGGCTGATCATTGAAGGACTTGATGTATTTGAGAAGTGACGAGGCAGATCATCCGATTCCGTCTGACTCGGTTGACAACTGCGCAGCCCAACTCGCGTCCAGCTGACCAGTGGGACTGCTACTCCGCCTGGCGGTTAAGCCACATGGAGGCCGCTGAAGCGCTGCGCGGGGATTAGATTTCTTTACGAGCAATGTACTTTATTAACCAATGACGGTTGACTCACAATGTACTCAATGTCTTCAGAGTGGCGTTGGGAACAGTCATTTTATTGCCTTTCGAAGGAGAGGGGCATATAATTTTATACCCAGGCTATTATATAGACTCAGTCTGTATAACACCCGAACCAGGATATTTTATAGCATGAGTCTGTACAAGTCATAGTTGGGCACAGCAAAGTTAATCCATGAAGCAAGCACCATGAATTCAATAACAAAAAAAGAAGAAATCATTTTGAAAAAGTCTATCAGAGCAAAACTACAATATCTTCGATTTGTTCTTCCTTTCTTCGTGATTATGGTACTGGTTGCTTGTGGCTCCCGCATCATCGCGTATAAAGGAACTTGTGCACAGCAAACCCAGCAGTTTTTGGATTATGTCCATTCTCTGGTACTTGATGAGCTTACTCCTGTGATCGAGGATGGTTTTAAAGTGGGACCCACCGCGGAGGTTATGAAGCAAATACAGGAATTGGATACAAGGATAAGCGAATTAAATACCCCTGAATGCAATCCAAGAACGCAAGCGGTAAAAGATGCGTTGCGTCTCTATATAGTAGAGACAAGAAACTATTTTTCGACTGTAGCTGGGCGTGCACTCTACGGGGAGGGTCCAGTTCAAGGACAGTGGACAAAAATGTATGAGGCTGGCATGGCTTTTGAGATAGCATTTGAAGACGTGCGAAAGTAATCATTGCCAATTTGGAAAACGGCAGCCCAACACAGTATGTCGTTGGGCTGCGGATCGCCGGGAGAAATGATATGAAATCAGATACATCTACTCCGTTTTCCGGGAACGTCAACGATGCTTCGAAGGACACTCGGGGCTGGTTTCTCGGGCATTTCATGCCAGGTGAAGCGAACCCCCTTCGAAATGGGGAGCTGGAGTTGAAGTGGTACACGCACGCAAAGGGAGAGACCCGTGATCAATGGGCGCCTGGGAATCCCGTTAAGACCCTTAATATCCTTATCCGCGGTCACTTCGTGCTGCTTTTTCCAAATCAAGAAATCGCTCTTGAGAAGGAGGGAGACTTTGTCCTCTTTGGTCCCGGCATGCCGCATTCGTTTCGTTCTGTTG
>DAINRK010000551.1:0-3415 GCA_036741855.1 Anaerolineales bacterium | reverse complement strand
GTGTGGCCGTCTGCTGCGGACAATTGATGCTGAAGTTCGCGCCTTTAGAGAAAGCAACAGAGCTGGTCTTAAAGGTTGTCTCGAATTAGGCAATTTTTTTTGCCTCAATTCATAGACAAACATCTATTTGAAAGGAGGTGAAAGCCATGAACGAGTTGAATGTCCTAAGCAACTGCAGTTGTGAAGAATGTGAAGGCGGTTGTTGCGGCGGTGGTGGAGGCTGTTGTTAGACAAATTAAAATCTCTGTTCATCATGCGATGAGCAGAGAGGCATCATAATGAAATTTTTTTATCAAGATACATAGATAACTTTCGATATAAGGAGACAAAATGGACGCTGCTTTGACTTTGATTATCCTGATCAGCTTAATTCTCTTTGGGCTTGCACGATGGACTGAATCAGTTCTTGAGATTCGCCAGAGGCGAAGAGAACAAGGTGATGACCCAAAGGTGTATCTATAAAAGGAGATTAAGAGATGACCACAGACACCCCTATTCATGTCGCTGTTCGCGAACATTATGCGGAGCGGATCACAAACAACGCCTCCTGTTGCGGACAGGATTCCTGCTGCGGTTCGGAAAGCAGTCTTTACCCTTCGGAGTTAATTGCAACACTTCCTGATGGCGAATCCACTGTTAGCTATGGCTGCGGAGATCCGATTACACTTGCATCGTTGGAGCCAGGCCAGACAGTTCTCGATCTCGGCTCAGGCGCGGGACTTGATTGCTTCTTCGCCGCAAAGAAGGTCGGTGAGAGCGGCCAAGTCATCGGCGTGGATATGACTCCTGAAATGATCGAACGCGCCAGTTCAAGCGCGAAGCGATTGAATCTGAATAACGTTGAATTCCGTCAGGGTTATCTTGAGGATTTACCCGTTGACTCAAACAGCGTGGATGTCATCATCTCGAATTGCGTGATCAATCTCTCACCTGATAAATCCAAAGTCTTCGCAGAAGCCTTTCGTGTGTTAAAGTCCGGCGGAAAACTCGCTGTCTCTGATATTGTGACAGATGGTCCGCTACCGAGCAAGATCAAGCAAAGCCTGAGCGCATGGGCCGGTTGTGTAGCAGGTGCAATTGAAGCGAACGATTACACCAAAATGATGGAAGCTGTTGGTTTTACAAATATTTCCATCAAGCCAGTTTTCTTTGATAAGGAAACAGTAGACTCAGCCCTTGCTGATATGGATGATAAACTAGATCTGAAAGTGATTTCGCGAGATGAGGTGTATAAGGCAGTTTATAGCGCGAAGATTACAGCGTATAAACCGTAAGTAGGAATATAAAGATTTTAGATAAGTAGGTGGAAGATCATGATCCTCCATCTACTTATTTTTGCTTCTTAGGATCGAACTTTATTCTGTTTTTCTCTGGTTCTGTTACTTGCCTGTTGAGGGGTTTCGTCCTGCGCTTATTCGCAGCATTACGGGAATTTCTCTTTTCTGTTCGCGGTCTTATCCGCAGTACCATTCCCAGCGGAGGTAAGGGAGCGTAATCGGGCAGGAACTCGTCCACGTTGCGGATGGCAGGAATTAAATAACCAGAAAGACCAATCAGGGTGCCACCAATACCACATAGAAGGATCATCAAACCAAACCCCGAGCCGGGACCCACACCTACCAGCCAGCCAAAGATCTTGGCGAGCGGACCTCCCTCAGCCATGGCTGGCTCGAATATCCCTTCGCCAAAGAAGCCAGCCAATAAGGGTGTAATGGGGATCATTGCCTGCGAAAGAAAATCACTTGCAGAAAATACGCGTCCCTGCAAGTCTGGGGGAATTTTCGTCTGCATAAAGGTTTCGACCGCCACATTGACCACGGGTTCAAAAATCGTATTGATGACCATGGCAATCGCCCAGATAATGAAGACCTGTCCCAGCCCAAGCAGGCTCAAACCAAACAGGCTGGAAATGACCCAGCCCAGCAATATGGCACGAATCGGCCGTTTGATTCCTCCTAAAGTACTGAGAAATACCCCCGCTACCACGGCTGCCACCGCTCCAAGAGACTGGAGACTTCCGGCCGCGCTGGCATCACCGGAACGAAGCAGGACCATGGTGAAAAGTGCTGTAACCGACAATGCAATACCCGAAAAGAAGTTACCAAAAAAGAAGATCAGTTGTATGCCAAGCAAACCGGGGCGTCTAAGAATATATTTGATTCCTGAAATCGCTTCTGACCAGAAGCTTTGCTGTGCCATCTGTCCCTCTTTTGTATGTGGTGTTGGAGGGATCTCCACAAACAATAAGGCACCAATGGAAACAACAAATGCAAGCAGGTTAAGACCAAGAATGCCATTTAACCCGATTGTTAAATATAGTACCCCGGCCAGCACCGGACCGAAAATCTCCGGGGCGTCATACAGAAGAGACATCATACCGTTGGCGCGAACATATTGTTTTCTGGGAACCAGCGTTGTGATGGCCGCAGAATACGAAGGGGAGTGAAAAGCAAATCCAATTCCCTGAAAGATTGCAGCCACATACAGGTGCCAGACTTCCATATTGTCTGCTGATTGAAGAACCAAAAGGATCGCCGTCGCTGAAAGAGAAAGAAAATCATAGACAAGCATCATCTTCTTTCGACTATAACGGTCAATGAATACGCCCGCAAAAAGCACAACGAGAAGATACGAGCCAAAATAAAAAGACTCCCAAAGGCCCAGCGCACCCCCGCTGATATCGGTCATATTTAGAATCCAGATGGGCAACGCAAAAAATGTTATATTGGAGGCGATGCCCGAAATCATCTGTCCACTCCAGATAACGTAAAATCCCCGCATCCCATTCGGGCGGCGAATTAGAATTTCCAAACTTGTCACTCTCCTCTTGGAAAAGCATAACACAGCGTTAATAAGAAAACAACCCTATGAACGGGCTATTTTCTTGTATTGTCATTTCAAATGTTCAGGCAGGTTCTGCTGTTGCGAGTGCGTCGTGGTCCGGCAATATGGTTTCAGCATTGTAAATGGCGGGAATGAAATAACCCAGCAAACCAACCACAGCAGAAGCTAATCCGCATAGGACAATTAACAGCCCCATGCCGGCTCCAGGTCCTGTTCCGACCAGCCAGGAAAATGTTGCTGGGAGACCAGTTTGTGCGCGAGCCGCGGGTTCAAGAACAAAATCCGCGAGGGTGCCAGCAATGATGGGGGAGATGGGGTTGGTAAACCAGGCAATCAAGCGTCGGGCAGAGAAGACGCGTCCTTGAACATCTGGTGCGACCTTTGATTGCCAGATCGCCTGGTTGGATGCATTCACCAACGGCCCAGCAAACGCTGTGAGCGCTAGGCCGGTAATCCAAACAGGCAGGCCGCCAGCAAATCCGATAATCGCCATAGTGAGACCGCTCCAGATCCAACCAAACAGAACTCCATGCGAACGTCGCTTAAATCCACCCCACGCGCTCATTAGGAC
>DAINRK010000550.1:0-3417 GCA_036741855.1 Anaerolineales bacterium | reverse complement strand
AAGTGACATACAAGCGGCTGTTCTTCGCCCTCGTCCGTCTCCGTATAAGGGAGAATACGTGGTACTTAGAATAAACGATGCGGCACAGGGCCGTGAAATGTTGCACCGTATTATTCCATACGTTGCGCCGGCCGAAGATTGGTGGGTACCAAGTATTCCAGCCTGGTTAGGCATCGTGTTCACATATCAAGGACTCAAAGCCCTAGGTCTACCGCAAGAATCCTTGGATAGCTTCCCCGAGGAATTCCGTCAAGGCATGGCAGCGAGGGCATCGATTCTCAATGACATTGGTGAGAATGCGCCGGCTCATTGGGATCATCCATTAGGAACTTCAGAGGTGCATATTGCTCTCGCGATTTACTCAAGTGACGATAAAAGCTTGGATACGGTTTTGGAGCGAGCTCGCCAGAGTATTATGGATCTTTCTCAAATATCAGTAGTTTACCGACAGAAATTCGGTGAGCTTCCAGAGGGACGGAATGCTTTTGGCTTTAAAGATGGACTCCATAATCCGTACGTTGAAGGAAGTAGTAACAATCCTCCTGTGGGATCCGGAGCAACAATTAAGCCCGGTGAAATCGTCATGGGTTACCCTGACGAAACTGGGGAAACGGCAACAAGTCCTGAGCCTGAAATTTTACGTCGTAACGGGACCTTTGTGGTTATCCGAAAATTTCATACCAGAGTAGCTGCCTTTCGAAAATATCTGCATGAAGTGGCCACGTCTCCTGCAGAAGAAGAACTAATTGCTGCGAAGATGGTTGGCAGATGGCGTAGTGGTGCGCCTCTGGTACTTGCTCCCGAACAGGATGACTCTACCTTAGGCGCAGATAAAAGCCGCAATAACAAGTTCGGCTATTCAGATGACATGAAGGGGCTAAACTGTCCTTTCAGCGCACACATTAGACGTGTTAATCCTCGCGATGCGCTAAAGAATGATTTAGTCGCTGTCAATCTTCATCACTTTCTGAGGCGTGGAACTAACTATGGTCCACCTCTGCCAGCAGGCGTCATGGAAGACGATGGCTTGGATCGTGGCGGCGTCTTTCTGTTCATGGGCGCACATATAAAGCGGCAGTTTGAATTCATTCAATCGCAATGGATCACCGACGGCAATTTCATCGGTCACGGGACAGAGCAAGATCCACTCTTGAACAACGGCCAAGGTGAGAAGATCTTTACTATTCCCAAGCATCCTGTCCGGAGAAGGCTTCATGGACTCCCACAATTCATTGTGGTACGCGGTGGTGAATATTGCTTCATGCCAGGCTTGAATGCGTTGAAATGGTTGGCCTCATTGGGTGAAGTTGCGACTTAATGAATTTTGTAGCTACCCAAATATAGTAAATTTAGAACTATATAGTTACGGTCATAATGTATTCGTAATCTTTTCAGTTGATCAGACTTTTGATAAAATGCTTAATAGTATCGAGTAGATAATACAATAAATGAGTAAAGCAAATCAAGCTGAGTCTCGGCCTGGATTAAAGGCAGGACAGGTACAAGAATTCACTTTAATTATGAATCTCAAACCGGGTGGTGCTGAACGTTTGCGGAAGAAGCTGGCTTCTGATTCTAGATTTGGAAATCAAAATCAAGTTTTTGCCGATCGAGTGGGTACCCTTCACGATATGAGGTTCACTATTTTCGACAATGATACCAGACTCTTATTTGCGTCGACTTTTGATGGTGATTGGGATGCGTACATTAATGACTTTGCTGCACTCATTCCCGACTATATTGATCTCGCGTTTGAAGAGGTTGATGACTATCCTGGAATAAAGAGTCCAGATATCAAGGACTATATCGTTAAACATCAAATCACTTCGACATATTTTTACAGTGCTTACCCGGATGCATCGGTGCGAGACATAAGGAAGGCATTGAAAGTTAAGAGTGGATTGGATGTTTTGTTGGATGCCGCTAGCAGTTAGATAATAGGACAAGGAAACAACAAAGTCCAAAGATCTATAGGCACTATATTTACCCAAACCTGTAATTATTTGATTATAAAATTCTACGATTTGCAATATTTGATCACTTTTGTATTGTAGTATTATGAGTGATACTATTCATGATTATATAGACACCTTTACAATATACGGTGGCCAGGAATTCTAATTGGCTCATAAATGTTTATAAAAATCCAAAATGATCTATCGCTATGTCAAACCCCAATGTAGCACAAGGTAATGTTCGGCCTGGGTTAAAGGCAGGACGGTCAAATGAGTTCACTTTAATTTTTAAGCTCAAACCAGGTGGTGCAGAACGCATGCGAAAGAAGATGAGGGATGCTATCAGATCCCAAGATCAACGTCCTGCCGATCGCATAGGAACCCTTCATGATATGAGGTTTGTGATTTTCGATAATGATACTAGGCTCTTATTCGCTTCCACCTATGATGGTGATTGGGACGCGTACATCAACGACTTTGCGACGATAATTCCTGACGATATTGATTATGATTTTTCAGAAGTTGAGGGTTATCCTGGAATACATAGTCCTGATATCAAGGACTTTATAGTTAAACACCAAGTCACAGCAACATACTTTTACAGCGCTTACCCAGACACAACCGTACGAGATGTATGGAAGGCATTGAAAGTTAAGGGTGGATTGGATGTTCTGCTAGATGCGGCCAGCAGTTAGAAAACAGGAGAGAAAAATGACTCCAAGTCAATACCGTCGAGCAACAGAGCTGGTTGAAATGATCCATCAGAATTTTCAGGGGTTTCATCCAGGCTACCGTGGTGTGCATGCCCAAGGACGTTATTATGCCGCCGTATTCAAGGCCACTCCGGAAGCAAAGAAGCTGAGTCGTGCAGTACATCTACAAGGTGAGCCTGTCCCAGCTACTGTGCGGCATGGACACAGCGCATCTGGAAATCCTTGGGGACCTGCAGTGACTCCTTCAATGGCTGTAAAATTCTATCTCCCAGATGGCACAGTAACTGACCTAATCGGCCTAACGATACCACTATTTTTTGGTCGTACCCCCGATGAAGTGCTTGAGGGCCTAAAGATGCTAAAGCCGGACCAGGCTACCGGCAAGCCCGACGAAAAGAAGCTCATGCAATACTTGTCGACCCGGCCATGGATTGCTAACGCGTTCAAGATAGCAAAGAGTCTTCCATATCCCCTCAGTTTTGCTCAGACTGTCTTTCATGCAATTCACGCGTTCAAGTTTGTAAATGCTGCCGATGAGGCACAGTATGCACGATATCACTTGGAACCCGAGGCTGGCGAAGCCGGTCAGACGATTGAAGAACTGCAAAAGCAACCACCATCATATCTCTTTGAGGAGTTGGAAGAACGTTTAAGAAAAGCACCGGTGGTATTCAATCTTGTCCTACAACTTGCCGAAGAAGGAGATCCTACTGACGACCCTACCGCACCGTGGCCCGACGATCGCCCTC
>DAINRK010000549.1:0-3420 GCA_036741855.1 Anaerolineales bacterium | reverse complement strand
TGAATACACTGCCTGTTCTTCTTTTTCAACATCAGTCGACGAAACCGTTGGAGTGGATACCTGGGCTGCACAGGCTGTGATCAGTAACAGGATAATAGCGCATACTGAGGTAAGCAAATTTTTTCTCATGATGGCGACGCCTCCAGCCATGAGACGCCTGGAACTGGAAAAAGTTCCCTCGAACAAAGATAGCGAATGCTATGATTGATTAGTGGTATAACAGTTCCACCCCTATGTAATCTACAGACTTTTGACGCCATAAACACTAATGATCACCCCTCCCAGCCCGCCACCTGTTATTCGTGAGCGCTACCAATTGGCCGCATGGCTTGGTGAGGGCAGCATGGGCGTAGTATATAAGGCGCATGATCTCATGCTGGATCGTGATGTGGCAGTCAAGTTTTTATCGCCGAAATATTTTTCGAGCTCAGATGCCGCTGCCCGTTTCCTGCGCGAGGCGCGCCTGGTGGCGCGTCTTTCGCATCCGAATATTATGTCCATCTTCGATGTGGGAGAAGACCAGGGATGGCAATATCTTGTATTTGAATATATCCCGGGCAGTGACTTGCACATGCTGATGAGCAAGCGCGCCGAGTCCTGGAACACAACGGATGTATTGCCGATCTTAAAAGCCTCGCTCGAGGCACTGGCGTATGCTCACCAACAGGGCGTTATTCATCGTGACATCAAGCCCGAGAATATCATGCTCACACCGCAGGGACAGGTAAAGGTGACGGATTTTGGCCTCGCTTTTGCGCACGAGGAGGTACGCCTAACCCAGGGCGATGGTATGGTTGGGACAGTCTTGTACATGTCGCCTGAAATGATTCAAGGTAAAGCGATCGACCCACGCACGGATCTTTATTCGCTCGGTCTGGTTTTTTACGAGGTGTTGACAGGTGAACCACCCTTCGCAGGGGAACAGTTCGCGCAGATTCTTTCGAAGGTGATCAGCACTGACCCCATTCCATTGCACGTCCGGCGGCCGGATATTCCACTCATTCTTGAAAGTGTGATTACGCGTTTGATGATGAAAGAGCCAGATCGACGCTATGCCTCCGCACAGGATGTTCTGAACGCGCTGTATGGAAGATCAGATGACGAGATGCAAGCACCATCCGCGGAAGTTGTTCAGCCCAATGCAGCCGCGGATTCATTGGGTGACGATTCGGAACAACAGCAGGCATTGCTGCTCTATGCTTCGACCGAAGATGTCGTTGCAGCACTTGAAAGTGAACGACGACGGATGGCTGGTTTGTTGAAAAATGATGTGATCGAGCCGTTGAATCTGTTGCTCTCGCAGGCCAGCACCTATGAAAAAACGCTGGGCACGAATCAAATGGCACATATGGCAGTCTCGGTGCTTTCGACGCTCGCGCGGCAAGTGTTACAGCAAGTACGCGACCTTGATGAAAACCTGCAACCGATGGCCTTGGAAACGATGGGACTGGAACCTGCGCTCGAAAACCTGGCGAACCAGATTCGTCGTACGCGCGGCTTACAGATCAATCTCGAATTAGTACGTTTGCCAGACCGACTTTCCGCGCGCATGGAACTGGCTTTATTCCGTTTGTGCCAGGATTATTTTGACGCCATTCAAACCATTGGGGCAAACCGTGTGCAGATATCTTTGAAGCGCCGGGATGCAGCGGCTGAATTTGAACTTACCAATAATGCACGTGCAATTCTGGATGACCGCGCGCTGACCGGTGCGCGTGAGTGGCTCGAGCAATTGGGCGGCACGTGGCATGCGGAGACCGAGTCGAATCGCCTTTTGATTCGCTTCGGATTGACAAAACCGATCGAATTAACACCTCGCGAATTGGATGTGATCCGTTTAGTGGCCGAAGGCCTGAGCAACAAAGAGATTGGGCACCTGCTCACGATCAGCCCGCGTACGGTCAATTTCCATCTCGATAATTTATTTGCAAAACTGGATGTGCGGTCACGCACGGAGGCAGCCATCCTCGCCATGCGGCAAGGTTGGATCGAGCGTAAATTGTGACCCTGTATGAATTAACAGGGTGCAAACCGGTTATTCGGACGTTTTGCCGCACGGGCATAATCTGTACAATGCGTTCATACCGGAAAGGAGACCGATATGAAAACGAAAAGAGTGACAAAAGCAAAAAAGCCTCGTAATCCGCTAGATACCATCATCCCGTTTCTGGAGGATCCGAGGAATACAGAAATCCTGATCGATGGACACCAGCATGTTCAGGTGGTGACCGATGGCAAATTGACAGATGTGCCCAGCCCCTTCAAAAGCGAATCACAGTTGATGGAGTTGATTCAGGCGATTGCAGAGCCGCTTGGTCGGCGCGCGGACGAATCTCACCCGATTCTCGATTTGCGTCTGCAGGATGGATCGCGTGTTCATATCGTAATTCCTCCCATTTCGTTGCGGGGCCCGGCAGTCACCATCCGCAAGGCGACGATCGGCCATATCACCGCCAATGATTTGGTCGAGCAGGGCACATGCTCTCAGGAAATGATCGATTTTCTCGATGCCTGTGTGAAGGCCCGGCTGAACATTCTTGTGGCAGGTGGAACGAATTCAGGAAAGAGTACTGTTCTGGCGATTCTTGCGAACATGATCCCTGATGAAGAGCGGATTGTTTTGCTGCAACACAATGAAATTCTTCTCAAAAAGCCCCGGCTGGTTCAACTGGAAACGCGGCCTGCGAATCTCGAAGGTCGGGGCGAGATTACTATGCGACAATTGGTGAGCAGTGCGGTCAATTTGCTTGCAGAACGCATTGTGACTCAGGAACTCACTGGACCAGAAACGCTGGATATCCTCCAGGCGATGAATTCTGGTTTCGATGGCTGTATACAGGCGATCCATGCAACCAGTACCTTCGATGCGCTCGTTCGATTGGAAGAGATGGTGAGCTATGCCAATCCGTCTCTGCCAACTTTGAGCGTGCGCAGTTTGATCGCCTCGGCGGTTGACGTGATCGTTTTCGCGGACCGACTCCGAACGGGTCAGCGCCGAATCATGAAAATCAGTGAGGTCACCGGGTTGAGCGATTCAGTCGTCACCTTGCGCGATATCTTCGAGTTTCGCCAACTCGATGTGAAAGACGGTCATATTGAGGGCGACTTCCCTGCGACGGGAAATATTCCCAAATTTTTGCACCGTATGCAGGATATGGGCATTGGGCTGCCAATCTCGATTTTCACACCAAAAACGAAGTGACCTGGAAGGAAACAAAAGCGAACGCCGGAGTGACTCATATCACTCCGGCGTTGTGTTTAAATATATAGAATAGTGCGACGTCCTCACATCAACTGTCATTGTGGGTCTATCACGGTCGTTCGGACTAGCAATCTCTTCTTTAGTAAGTCAACGGGGAAGTTGCGACTCATCACAATGACATGTTAACTCTTAATTTGCTACTTCAATCTCCCAGCAAT
>DAINRK010000548.1:0-3439 GCA_036741855.1 Anaerolineales bacterium | reverse complement strand
CGACCCACCCTTCGACACTAACACGGTCTATAGTAGTCACAACTACGTCGAACCGATGGATGGCTTTTATCCGGGGACGGTGAACGGCGAGCCATTTGACCGGGCCCGCCTCGAAAGGGAGTACCGGGCAAAGGCAGCGTTCATGCTCCGCCACCAGGTCCCCAATTGGGTGGGTGAGTTTGGCTGCATCTACGAAAATCCCGCGCGGAACGAGTCAAATCTGCGCGTGATGAATGACATGATTGACATCATCGAAGCATACGGGCATCATTGGAGTATCTGGACTTACAAGGATATT
This sequence comes from Anaerolineales bacterium, assembly GCA_036741855.1. Lineage (GTDB taxonomy): Bacteria > Chloroflexota > Anaerolineae > Anaerolineales > Villigracilaceae > Defluviilinea. Next base: position 3,141 of record DAINRK010000548.1, on the reverse strand, counting down.
GGCATGATGGGAGCAGTGTTGGTCGATCCGGAATCCGAATGGATGCGACGCATCGAACCGGTTCGAGCCATCAAAACCGGGATGAGATGCGATTCCTGGATCGAGCGGACTCCCGGGCCGATTGAACCCTCCATTCTCCAGATCGCAGAGTACGCAGCGGAAGCGATCCCATCTATCTCTCAGACGGATCTTTTATCCAAACTGCAATATGGTATTCAAGACGGTATTCTTGCTCAAGCTCTGCTGCCCGCTTTCGTTGAACAGTTCCGAGGCATGAGTGAAGTGCAGATTGACAGCATGATGCAATCCTTCGCGTTCAAGAATTGCCGGCCGCGCCAAGATCTTATTGAGTTGTTGAAAAGAAAACTCGGTACGCCTATTAAAGGTGAGTTAAACTTCTGAAGGTAAAACAATATCATGGGAAAACATCGTCCAAAATGGCAAACCCCTGGGGTCGTTTTTCAACCCAGAGTTTATCAAGGCCTGCAAAAGGGAATCAACACCATCGCCGACGCGATCCGGCCGACGCTGGGGCCACTACCGCGCTTTGTTGTCAACGAGAAACAATCGAAGGTAGGCCGCCCGGAACTTCTCGATGACGGGGCAGTTATTGCCCGACGTATCATCCAGCTGCAAAATCGCGAGGAAGATATGGGCGCAATGTACTTACGCCATGTGTTGTGGTCACTGCATGAAAAGGTTGGTGACGGCACCACAACAGCTGCTGTAATGTTCCAGACAATCTACAACGAAGGCATCCGCTATATTGTCGCCGGGGGCAACGCTATGCAGTTGCGCCAGCATCTTGAAGAGGCATCCAAAGCTATTTTAGATGAGCTAGAAAGCCAGGTCATTCACCTTCAGGGAAAGGAACAGTTTGCCAAGCTGGCCGAGACCATTTGCTATGACCCTCCGCTGGCAAAAATGCTTGGTGAAATTTTCGACACCGTGGGCGAGTATGGTCGTTTGGACATCCACTCCGGACGTAGCCGGGAACTGGAGCGAGAGTACGTCGAGGGCATGTTCTGGGACACAGGGGTCCTCTCACGCGAGATGATCCCAGATCAGGTTGCGGGAAAAGTCCAAATGGAAAATGCAGCCATCCTGTGTACTGATCTGGAAATCAAAGAACCCAAGGATGTTTTCTCTTTTCTGGAGAGACTGATCCGCGCTGATTGCAAGGCTTTGCTGCTGGTGGCAGCCAGCTTTTCCGATCGCGCTTTGTCCGTGTTGTTGGCCAATCGTGAAAAAATACAGGTAGTCGCTGTAAAAGCGCCCGCAATAGATGCCCTAACCCGCAGTGAGGCGTTGGAAGACCTGGCTTTGCTCACTGGCGGACGGGCTTTCTTCCAGGCAGCCGGTGAGACGCTCAATTCGGTGCGCCCTGCTGACTTGGGTTATGCGCGCCGCACCTGGGCCAGATTGGATAATTTCGGTATGTCGGGAGGCAAGGGCGATCCACGACGCCTGCGCCAGCACATTGCCCAGTTGCGTAATGCCCTGCCAAATGTCACAGAGCCCAATCAACGCAGGCGATTGCAAGAGAGGATTGGCAAGTTGATGGGTGGCGTTGCCGTGTTCTGGGTTGGCGCAAACACGCCGCTGGCTGTCGAGGCGCGTAAGGCGCTGGCTGAGCGAACAGTAGAGGCGATGCGTGGTGCCGTGAAAGACGGAGTTTTGCCCGGCGGAGGCATCGCTCTTTTATCTTGCCAGCAGACTCTACAGAAGAAAATGAACGCCGCCAAAGATATGGACGAGCGTGTTGCTTATCGCATATTGTCGAAGGCAGTCGAATCCCCCATCCGGACCCTGCTTGAGAATTCCGGCTTCGAGCCATACAGAGTGCTTAACCAAATTGCCCTGGCCGGGCCAGGTTCAGGATTTGACGTTGTGGGCAGGCAAATCGTCAACATGGCCGTGGCCGGTATCTACGATTCGGCTGCGGCACTCAAAGGGGCTGTGTTCAGTGCTGTGCATGGAGCAGCATTAGCTCTGACCATTGATGTACTTGTCCATATGCAAGACCCTATAACCTCTTATCACAGAACGTAGGTCTTATCACTCTCATGGCATCACAAAACAATATCTCTCGACTGGATTACATCTATCAATTCATTGGATCAGGGAAATTTAATCAGAGCAACGCAGATTATTTTGCAGCGCGCGTTTCGGGGCTGTATCGTTCCTCAGATGGGGGCAAAAGCTGGACTTCAGCTTTTGATTCTTTGAACTTGCAGAAAGACCTTTCGGCCCTGGCCGTGGCAGTTTCTCCCGACCTGGAAGTTGACCACAGTATTTTTGTCGGATTGAATGGTGGGATCTTACGCTCTCCCGATAATGGACGCCACTGGGAAAGCGCCCTGCTCCCCTCCCCTCCGCCGGTGATCTCGGCCCTGGCGATCTCACCAAATTTCATCCAGGATGGGATCGTATTTGCTGGGACACTCGAAGATGGAATGCTGCGCTCGTCTGATCGAGGAGAGCGCTGGTACGCCTGGAATTTTGGCTTGCTGGATTTGAATGTTCTATGTCTGGCAATCTCACCGGACTTTGCCAATGACGAAACGCTTTTCGTCGGCACGCAAAGCGGAATTTTCCGAAGCACCAATGGCGGGCGCAGCTGGCGGGAGGTGAATCTGCCCGTCGGGTTCGAGCCCGTTCTCAGCCTGGCTATCTCATCCAATTTTATCCAGGATGCCACGCTGTTTGCCGGCACTGAAAATCAGGGACTGTTATGTTCCGCTGATGCTGGCCGGACCTGGCGTCGTCTGAGCAAGTCCGTTCTCAAACAACCGATCAATAGCATTCTGCTCGCACCCAATTTCTCTGAATCAAATGAGCTTCTTGTGCTGCATGGGGACATTCTTTTGTTCTCCAGCGATGGCAGCAAATCCTGGCAAGAGTGGCGTCCAGACAAATTGAACGGAAAAGCTGTGACGGCTGTTTATGCCCCCTACGGTTTTGCCTCTCAGTCTCCCGCGTTAGTGGGATGTGCAGACGGAGAGATTTTGCGCCTTTGAGATTGACAGGGGATACTAATCTTAAATTTTTTAAGACGTATTGACATGCGGCAGAATTTTTGCTAAACTGATTGTGAACGATAACGGTAGCGCTCACGGGAGCGGTAACGGATGAATTTCC
>DAINRK010000547.1:0-3452 GCA_036741855.1 Anaerolineales bacterium | reverse complement strand
CCATTAGGCAGAGGCATGTCGTCTAGAGCGATTCAAAATAAGCAACTCGTCGTATTCAATACGGATCCCGAATCGAGGGAATTGGATGCGCTTCCATCCGCCCTGCCGACCGCCCAAGGCACTATGAACGATACCCAGTCTGGCATCCTTGTGCCAATCATCGTGGGCGATAAAGCCATCGGTGTGGTCAGCGTGCAGAGTTACCGCGAATATGCCTTCGATGAAAATAATGTCAACCTGTTGCAGACCATCACCGCCAGCATGGCAATCGCCCTCGAAAACGCGCGTCTGTTCGAGGAGACTCAACGCCTGCTCAAAGAGACTGAACAGCGCAACGCCGAACTTGCCACCGTTAACAGTGTGCAGCAAGCCCTTGCGTCTCAACTCGATTTGCAAAAGCTATATGAGTTGATCGGCGAAAAAGTTCGTACTATTTTTGATGCTCAGATTTCCACGATTGTCACGTATGATCTCACCACTGGCCTGCTACATCACCAGTATTACGCCAAGCAAGGCGAACGTCTACATATCGACCCCGTTCCATTAACGGATATTGCCCAGTATTTGATTCGCGATAAGCAGCCCCTTCTCATTAATGCCAACTGGTTGAATGAACTGGATACCCTCGGCATTAAGCCGAAAATCATCGGTGGCGACCAACTTCCGAAAGCCACCCTTTTTGCCCCTCTCATAATTGGTGATCAAGTCCGGGGCGCGATCAGCTTGCAAAATGTGGATCGTGAGAATGCCTTCAGTGAATCCGATGTTCGCCTGCTCACAACCCTGGCGAATAGTTTAAGCGTTGCCCTCGAAAACGCACGACTCTTTGACGAGACTCAACGCCTGCTCAAAGAGACCGAACAGCGCGCCGCTGAACTTGCTATTATCAATAGTGTACAGCAAGGGCTCGCAAGTGAACTTGATTTTCAAGAGATCGTTGATTTGGTCGGCGAGAAAATTGGAGAAAACTTCAACGCGGATACGATAAGTGTGGGAATGTACGATGCAGAACGCGACTGGTCTGTAAATCTGTATTATGTCGACCGCGGCCAACGAATACCGCTGGGCGATGGTCCCGCGCCGCGACCTAGCTTGACCGCGGTCGTGGTTGACACCCGTCAGCCATTGTTGACAGGCACAATGGAAGAAGGCGAAAAATTGGGCGCACGCAGAATTCCAAGAATCGGAGAGGAGGAAGACAAAAACGAAAGTTATTTGGGTGTGCCCATTATGGTGGGCGAGAAAGTGATCGGAGTCAGTGCTGTACAGAGTTATAAACAGCATGCCTTCAATCAAAATGATTTACGTTTGCTCCAGACTCTTGCCAACTCGATGAGTGTCGCTCTCGAAAACGCGCGTCTCTTCGACGAGACCCAGCGCCTGCTCAAAGAGACCGAACAACGCGCCGCTGAACTTGCCATCATCAACAGCATAGGGCAAACCCTTACCGAGGAACTTGACCTGAACGCCATGATTGAACGAGTAGGTGATAAACTGCGCGCGTCTCTTAACGTAGGGAATATTGGCATCGGCATCTATGATACCAAAACCAAAATCATGGAAACACCCTACATTTATCGTTATGGTGCGAGAATCACTGCCAATCCGTTCCAGTTGAACCGTTTCAATATACGTATTTCGTCCAGGCTGGGAAGGTCCCTGGTTGTGAATACGAACGCAGAAAAATACTGGAGGAAATTTGGGTCGATTACAGTCGGCGATGATATTCCAAAATCCTTCATCATGGTGCCGATCCTCGCGGGCAAGGAAGTGGTTGGCGGCCTTACCATACAGGATTTTGAGAAAGAGGATGCTTTTACCAAGTTCCCAATTGGCTTGCTTGAGACCGTCGCCTCCAACATGGGCACAGCCGTTCAAAATGTTCGTCTCTTCAACGAGACACAGCGACTGCTCAAAGAGACCGAACAACGTGCCGCTGAACTCGCCATCATCAACAGTGTACAGGAGGGATTAGCCTCCAAGTTGGAAATGCGCGCAATTTACGAACTGGTTGGGGAGAAGGTCCGCGAGATTTTCAATGCGGACACAACTTATATTAATACGTACGATAAAAAAAGACGATCAGTTTATTCGCAATACTATGTAGACAAAGGACAACGCATTGTCAGGAACGAGCCATTGCCTTTTGGAGAGGGTCTGTACACGCGGGTAATCCAAACAGGCAAACCGGTATTGGCAAGTACCATGCAGGAGCAACTTGAATTAGGAGTAAAGCCTGCTCCTTCTCCAGATAGTGAACGGGATTTGAATCAAAGTTATCTGGGTGTTCCGATATTGCTCGGTGACGAAGTGACTGGCGTAGTGAGTATTCAAGGGTATAAGAAGAATGCCTTTGGAGAAAGCGATGTGCGTCTGTTGCAAACGCTGGCTAATTCGATGAGCATTGCTCTTGAAAATGCCCGCCTCTTTAACGAGACACAGCGACTGCTTAAAGAGACTGAACAACGCGCCGCGGAACTCGCCACGATTAATACTGTTAGCAACGAGCTGGCAGGCGAATTGGATTTGAGTGCTCTGATTGAACTTGTCGGTGAGCAAATCCGCAATGCATTTACCGCAGATATTGCTTATGTGGCCTTATTGGATGAGGAGACTGGCATCATCAACTTCCCATATGAATATGGTCAACATTTGGAACCGTTGCCACTCGGTCAGGGATTAACCAGCAAGATTATCGAAAAGAGCGAGCCGCTGCTCATAAATCAGGATATTGACAGACGCCGTGAGGAGTTAGGCGCGAGACAAATTGGTGTTCAGGCACGTTCTTATCTGGGGGTGCCAATTTTCGTAAGAGGCAAAGCGATTGGCGTAGTCAGCGTGCAGAGTACAACGCAGGAAGATCTATTCACAGAAGACGATCAACGTTTGTTGAGCACCATCGCTGCGAATGTTGGCGTTGCTTTGCAAAACGCGCGTCTCTTTGATGAAATCCAGACGCGCAATCGTGAAATTACTGAATCTCTTGAACAACAGACTGCCACAAGCGAGATCCTACGCGTCATTGCCGAGTCGCCTACTAACATTCAGCCCGTACTGGATGTGATTGTCCATAATGCAGCACGATTATCCGGTTCGGCTGATTCGATGATCGATATGGCCGATAACGGCGATTTACGCGTCGTTGCTCATTTTGGGAACGTTCCCATGTTTCCGATAGGAGAAAGCATTAAATTAAATCGTGACTCGGTAGCTGGCCGGGCAATTCTTGACGGTCAAACTATTCAGGCAATTCACAATCAACCTGGCGTGGAGTCGGAATATCCTGAAGGCGACATGTGGGCACACAAATACGGCTATCGCTTGACCTGCGCCGTGCCACTTATGCGCGAAGGTAAGGCAATTGGTTCCATCACCATTCGCCGCATCGAACCTGAATTGCTGACCGATAAACAAGTGGCGCTTTTGCAAACGTTTGCCAGCCAGGCCGTGAT
>DAINRK010000546.1:0-3459 GCA_036741855.1 Anaerolineales bacterium | reverse complement strand
CTGCAAAGGAGTTGTAATACATATACTCATAGGGGTGTAAATGAAAGATAGCCAACAGGCCCGGTGCAGCCAACGCCAGGATCAGGAGTCCTTGCAAGAGAGGCTGCCGCACCTGATCCAGCGCAATACCTGCAAGAACGAAAACCATCGGCAGGATGAAAAACGAGTGCCTGAAATTATCGAACATGGTAGGTCGCAAAATAATGAAGGTCAGCAGGGGGATGATGAGCCAGATAAGGGTTAGCGCGAGCAAATCACGACTTTCCTCTCGCCGCTTTTTAAAGCCGTAAGTTATTACCGCCAATCCGAGCGCAGACAACACCCAGACCGGTTCCGTTAATTGGATAGCCAGCAGGACAGGCATATATGATGCCGGTAAATCCGTTGCCGCATACTCAACCCCATTGAATAGCACAGATCCGTCCCAAAAATGCTGCGACATGATCGTTGCAGTTTCAACTAAGTGACCAATTGGATTGAGCCATAGATAGGGCCAGGTGGCATACATTACAAAAACTGCCAGCAGGGTATATATACCAAGAACTACTATGGATTTTTTTCCAGCATTACGTATCGCATGTTGTGCAACGAGAATTCCCGCAAGTGGACCGAAGATACGAATGGAGCTGGCGATACCAAGTGCGACGGAAGCAGGAAGGATAATCCCCGTAACACGTAATGCGGAAGGTAGATATCGCCAGTATAGCCAGAGCAGAGCAAGTGTTGAAACCCAAAAGACTATAGCTCGTGCCTGGAGGAATGCGACAAAGAATTTTTGAATGTAAATCTCGGGTGCAACCTTATTTAGATTCGATGTGACGCGGAGAATGAGCGGACCGAGAAAAGTTTCCTGACCGTTTGCAGTAGAGCGTATAGATGAATTCAACCAGGCATGCCAGAGAGGTGTACCACCGAAGAGCACGAGTATTGTAATCAGCCAGACAAATGTCGCGGTTACAAGCAGTCGTCGCGTGGCCCGAGGGAGATCTGTCCAGGCTGATGTCAATATGTTTAACGCGGAACCAGCCTGAGGTCCAAGAAGTGAGTCGTGCATCTTTAATCCCAAATGGACACTGAATAACATCAGCGAAAGCAGAGTCGTATCTTTCGGATTGATGAAAGCATGTCCCCACAGAAGCGGTTGTGAGGAGAAGAGAAGAGTCGCACCAAGTGCCGCGTTTGAATTCATCCAACGCCTGCAGATTTCAAAAAATGACCAAATGCCCAAGAGGAAAGTCAAAAAGTAAAGCAGATGGTGGATATCCACTTCAAGCCAGTGAAAGCCAAGCCTTGAGAGTGTCTGCGTTGTGAGTGTGGAAAACATCATGAACGCGGGTCCGTAGTTCTCGAAAAAACCGCCCATGATCGGAATTTCACCCGAGCGCAGCCAGGTGGAATAAGCCGTAAGAGAGTTATCAGCATATTTATAAAGCTTCAATTCGTCCCAGGATTCGCCATAGTTGCGAACTGTAATTAATCCGATGAGCAAAGCAGTTGTCATCAGGATCCAGAATGGGAGACGTTCGGAGCGCAGGAGTTTTTTCATAATTCATGGTGCGGATTGACAATCCGCACTACATTTCGAATTTAGAGTAACTCCATTTCCAGTCCGTTTGTTCTTTTACAAGTTTGGCTCTGACCGGGTTGTAGAGTACATATTTGATAATTCGGTCAATTTCCGCCTCATCGCGGGCAAAGTGATCATAATTTTCGTGTTGCCAGAATGCACCTGTTCTCTCTAAAATCTCGTTTGCATGGTTTGCAGAATTCCGCTTGATATTGTGCATTATTTTTGTCAGGCTGTAATCTGCTTTATCTGAACTTTCAAATGGTATAAAAACCAAATGGACATGGTTTGGCATGATGCAATAAGCCAACATATCGAACCAGTTGCCATCGTGGTAAAGAATTGAATTGGCAACAGTTTGAGCAATACGATCGTCACGCAACCAGAAAGGTCCGGTTTGGCTTTCGTGAAGTGCGTCATCCCATTTATCGAAAAGTTTTTGTTGTTCTTCATCACGCAACAGTGTTTTTTCTTTTGGGTCTTTAATAGCCAGAAGTTTCTTTTCAAGTTGATCGGCTTTCTCTCGCAATCCCTTGACGATCTCTGATGGAAGAGAACCAGCCAGACGGAAATTGACGAGAAAGGTCGCTCCACGCGGTTGAATGTGGGGTAGATTTCGACGGTAATATTCGCGATAATCAAGATTCTTCATGTTATTTCGTAGAGCGAGATATTATCTCGCTCTACCTCATTAGTTGTTCTACGCGACTTTCACCCACCGAATAGTATTTAGCTTTGGCATGATGCACGATAATCGCTGCAGTGGACTGCTCGGGAATCAACTGATATGCCGCGCTCAGGGTCATGCCAAGTTCAGTTGTTACTGCTGGCAATAATTCAAAGACCTTTATATGATCTTCCAGATCAGGGATGGCAGGATAGCCCCAAGAGTAGCGCTTACCTTGATTCTCCGCGATTCCCATTTCGCGGCGAATGTGATCATGCAAGTAATCTGCTGTCGCTTCAGCTGCCTGGACGGCGAGTCCGTGGGTGAAGTAGGCTTCGGTGTAATCGTGCGCGGACTGGAGTTTATCGAAGCGTTCGGTAGCTTCCTGCCCGACGGTGACGATCTGGAAGGCAACTACATCCATTTGACCCGACTCAACGGAAGCAAAATAATCAGATAACGCGAGATGATCATCATAAGGTTGGCGTGGGCAGGAGAAGCGAGTCAAGACTTCATCGAGATTTTCTGGGTTATAGATAATCAGATCATCGCCTTCGGATTGGCAGGGGAAGAGTCCGTAGACGGCTTTAGGGGCCAGCCATTTTTCGTGGATGGCTTCTCGTTTCATCTTGTCGAGGCGCGCATCGAACTCGGCTTTGAGCTTATCCCATTCCGCGCCGTGGGTATTCTTTGCGCCCCAGGAAAGGCGATAGAGTTCGTTGATGTTGAGATGCGTGAGAACAATTTCGAGCGGCATGTACTTGACCACGCGCATACCGAATTTGGAAGGAGGTAGAGTGAGCGGCGCGGGAACAATGTTTGAACGCTGAACTGTTGAAACGCTGGCAGGTTTGGCGCTGGCTCGTCCCAGTTCCATTTCGGATTCTTGACGTGTTTTTGCAAGCAGCTGCGGACGTTTCTCATCGTTGATGATAGTGTCCATTGTTTCAAGACCCTCAAACGCGTCCTTACAATAGAAAACTCCTGGGTCGTAGAAGTCTCCCCCTTCGGTTTGGAGGATGCGGCGCCCGAAGCGACGGTTGATCGCTGCGCCGCCGATAAGCACAGGGATTTTGTGTCCACGGCGATGCAGTTCATTGACGATAAGCGGCATTTGCTTGGAAGTTGAAACAAGTAAAGCACTCAATCCAATTGCCGTGGCATTGACTTCAACTGCTTTAGTAATGATTGTCTCCGCCGGGACTTGTTTGCCGAGGTCAATGAC
>DAINRK010000545.1:0-3470 GCA_036741855.1 Anaerolineales bacterium | reverse complement strand
TCCCGACCGCGACGCGCGTATATGATGTTGCAAATTGGCGCGAGCGTGAGCTCCTCGATATGTTTGGGATTGAAATTGAAGGTCATCCAGACCCGCGCCGTATTTTGATGCCCGAAGGCACGGAGGGGCATCCGCTTCGTAAAGATTTTCCACTTGGTTATGAAGAGCCGCAATTCACATTCAATATTGATGAGATTGACCTTCGCAAGCCGTATGCAAAGGAATAAATATGGCACAGCTTGAAGAAGCCAATATAGACTTATACAAGCATTTGGTCTCTGAACGCGCACTTACGGGCGAGACCATGTTATTGAACATGGGGCCGCAGCATCCATCTACGCATGGTGTACTCCGCCTGCTGCTTGAGCTTGATGGGGAGACGGTTATCAACTGCATTCCAGACATCGGTTACTTGCATACCGGCATCGAAAAGAACATGGAAGCCAAGACGTATCTCAAAGCCGAAGTGATGAGCGACCGCCTCGATTATATGAACACCATGGGCAATAACCTTGCCTATGTTATGGCAGTGGAAAAACTTGTCGGCTTGGACGTGCCGCCCCGCGCACAAGCCATTCGCGTGATTCTCACAGAGTTGCAGCGCATCGCTTCGCATCTGGTCTTTCTCGGTGCATTCGGCCTGGACCTGGCAGCGATGTCCGTTTTCCTTTATTGTTTCCGTGAACGCGAAGCAATCCTTGATATTGCCGAGCTGTGTTCAGGTCAGCGGATGATGACCACATACTTCAGACCAGGCGGACTCTGGCGTGATGTGCCTGTGGAATTTGAAACGGCCGTGCGCGACTTTATTAAAATATTCCCGAAGCGCGTGGACGAATACGAAACCCTGTTGACGAAGAATCCGATTCTGCTTGATCGTACGGTTGGAATCGGCAAACTGGATGTTGCCACGGCCCTTCAACATGGTGTGACCGGACCTCCACTGCGCGCCTCAGGCTTGAACTGGGATTTACGAAAAGCTCGTCCCTATTCTGGTTATGAGCAATATGACTTTAACATACCAACGCGCACTGAGGGTGATACCTTTGCCCGTTATATTGTACGCATCGAGGAATTCCGTGAATCATTGAAGATCGTTGAACAGGCGTTGAACAAACTGCCGATGGGTCCTGTGAATTCGGACAATCGCAAATTTGTTCCGCCGCCGCGTTCAGAGCTGGGTGTCAGCATGGAAGCGCTTATCCATCATTTCAAGTTGTGGACGGAAGGTTTCCCTGCGCCAAAGGCCTCCGTGTATAGCGCGGTTGAATCGCCGCGCGGTGAGTTGGGTGTCTATCTTGAAGGTGATGGCGGGCCCAAACCGCATCGTGTCCACTGGCGTACGCCTTCATTCGATAACCTTTCTGCCATCGAGAAGATGAGTCGAGGGCATCTCGTGGCCGACCTTGTGGCAATCCTCGCTTCCATTGACATCGTGCTCGGAGATATTGACCGATGAGCCTTGCAGAAAAATATCCGAAGGAAGTAAAACAAATTCTTTCAAAATATCCGCCCGAGGGAAAGCGCTCAGCGGTGATGCCGCTACTTTTCCTTGCCCAGCGCGAAGAAGGGTATGTCAATAAGGCTGCGATGCACGATATTGCAAAAATTCTCGATATCACAGAAACAGATGTGGCTTCCATTGTCAGGTTCTATACGCTGTATCACGACAAGAAAGCAGGCAAATATCACATGCAGGTCTGCACAGACCTGCCTTGCGCATTGCGTGGCGCTGAAGAATTTATGGATGCGTTGTGCGATAATTTAGGGATTAAAGCCGGTGAGACTACATCTGACGGATTCTTAACACTTGAAGCAGTGACCTGCCTTGCTGCCTGTGACCGGGCCCCTATGTTCCAAACACAAGGGCCAGATGGGATCAAATACCACGAGAATATGAATGTAGATAAGACGATGGAGTTGGTCGCCGTGCTCAAGAGATCTGGTGGGGGAATGAAGTAATGGATTACATCCTCCTCCGTCATCGTGATATCCCTGATCTTGATCAGTTCGATGTATATAAAAAGAATGGCGGATTCGCGGCCTTCAAGGACGCGGTCACCAAGATGAAGCCTAACGAAGTGACTGATGTCGTCAAAAATTCCGGCTTGCGCGGACGCGGCGGCGCGGGCTTTCCAACAGGGATGAAATGGTCATTCATCGATAACAAGAACTGGCCGCATTATGTTGTCGCCAATGCAGATGAATCGGAGCCCGGCACCTTCAAAGACCGCGAGATTATGGAAGGCAATCCCTTCCAGTTTCTGGAAGGTCTCGCGCTTGCATCGTATGCAGTCGGTGCGAATGTTGCATATGCTTATCTACGCGGTGAATTCTGGGAATTAGGTGCGGCCCTTGATCAGAAAATCGCGGAGATGGAAGAGGCTGGCTATCTCGGTGATAAACTCTTCGGCACGGATTATTCGCTGCGTATCTATACTCACCTTGGTGCTGGCGCGTACATCTGCGGTGAAGAGACAGCGCTTCTTGAATCTCTTGAGGGCAAACGCGGACAGCCGCGTGTGCGTCCGCCCTTCCCGCCTGCGGTTGGTTTATATGGCAAGCCGACGATCATCAATAATGTGGAAACATTTACCAATGTGCCGATGATCCTTGCCAAAGGGGCGGAATGGTACAAATCCATCGGGACGAGCGATAGCGCGGGTGTGAAGATATTTTCATTATCAGGCCGCGTGCGTAAGCCCGGGAATTATGAATTGCCTTTTGGAACGACCTTTCGTGATCTTATCTATAAATATGGTGGCGGGGTACAGGATTCGCGTGCTGTAAAGGCAATTATGCCCGCTGGTGCATCATCCTCATTGATTCCTGTGGATGACAAAGTCCTTGATACGCCGATGGACTATGCCACGGTGCGCACGCTCGGCGCGGACCTGGGGTCTGCTTCGATTATCGTGATCGATGATACTGTTTCATTGAAGTGGCTGGTCAATAAGACGGTTCACTTTTTCAGGCATGAATCCTGCGGTAAGTGCACGCCCTGCCGCGAAGGCACATATTGGATGTCTCATCTTACAGAAGATCTTCAGCATGGTGCTCCCAACGGGAATGTAGACTTGCTCTTGAATGTAGCCAAACAAATGCAGGGTAAATGTTTGTGCGCGCTGGGAGAATTTTCAACAATGGCTGTTGTGACCGGGATCGAACGGTTTAGAAAAGAATTCGATACAGCGAATACATAAATAGGAATTATGGCAAAACAAGTAACGCTCACCATTGACGGAAACCAGATCACGGTCCCGGAAGGGCTAAGTGTTGTGGATGCAGCGAAGATGGCAGACATCGATATCCCTGTCTTTTGCCATCATCCAAAGCTCCAACCCGTTGGTATGTGCCGAATGTGTCTCGTGGAGATCGGCCGCCCGATGCGCGACCGTGCCACGGGTCAATTTGTAATGGAGAACGGCGCGCCGAAAATCCAGTTCCTGCCCAAGCTTGAAACGGCTTGT
>DAINRK010000544.1:0-3484 GCA_036741855.1 Anaerolineales bacterium | reverse complement strand
GGATCAGATTCTTTGGCAGGATTGTTTGAAATTCTTCCACATCGAGTCCGTTTCGGAAATTCGTGCTGAAGACCAGTGCCTCAAATCTCCAATTTTGGTTTCCTGACGGCAAGCTGTCAGACTCCAGAGTCCTTCTGACTACATTTGCAACCCAAATACTCCCAAACGGATTCGATGTCCCTTCGATCATCAATCCACCCGGGAGCATGTATTGAGCAAGTCCATCATACGCCGGAGCAAAATCTTTCTCTTCATACTGGCGCAGGACGTTGAATACACGAATCAAGCGAACGTGCTCACCTTCTTTCAATGGCAGGTTGAATCCACCTAATCGAAAAAATGTCTTTTCATCTGCAAAGGGCAACGCGGCTTCCACGCGTTCCTTATCGATCTCAACGCCCAATACTCGCAAATCAGGATTCACTTGCCTGAAGCGAGAGGCGGTTTCGAGTGTGGTCCGTGCGTCAAAGCCATAGCCCAAGTCGACGAACATCGAACCGGCGAACAAGCCATCAGTCCGTGTGAGAAGCGAAGACTCATAGAGCAGGATGAAGTTGTCTACGCGGCGGAGTCGATTCGAAGCAGTCTTTCCCCGCGTTGGTTGTCCGACAGGCTTTTTTGAAACACGAGAATGGGACATGTATGGAATTTTAAATCAAAAGGGCGACCATGTCTGTCGGTCGCCCTTGATTGATTGTTAGGTTAGTCGTCTGCTGCAGTTGCGTCTGAAATTTCCGTCCACTGCGAGGAATTGCCATTACCTTCCTCGTTTGCGAAGCGGCCGTGTATAAAGCCCGTACCAGCCGGAATGAGCTTGCCGATGATTACATTCTCTTTCAGGCCGTAGAGCGGGTCGGTCGTGGAACCGATTGCCGCGCCCGCCAGCACCTTGATAGTGTGCTGGAAGGATGACGCTGAGAGGAACGAATCGGTGCTGAGGGATGCTTTCGTGACACCCAGCAAGACCTCAGAGAACTTAGCGGGCTGCTTGCCTTCTGCAAGCAACTGCTCGTTGAGTTTACGAAGCTCAAGGCGATCCACTGCATCGCCGGGGAGGAACTTGGTATCACCAGGGCGGGTCACCTGAATTTTGCTCATCATCTTGCGGATGATGACTTCAAAATGCTTATCGTGGATGTTTTGCCCCTGTGAGCGATACACTTTTTGCACTTCGGTCATCAAATACATCTGGCAGGCTTCGCGTCCCTGGATTTTCAAGACTCGATGTGGGTTGAGTGAACCTTCAGTCAGCGGCTGGCCTGCTTCGATCTTTTCATTATTCTTGACCAAAAGACGGGACGTGGTCGGGATCTCATAGGAGACTTCCTCACGCTGATCGTAGGAAACGATAACCTTGCGTTCCTTCTTCTCAACGCGGACGCGGCCACCATGCTGGGCAACGATCTTCGCGTCGCCCTGGGTCGCCAGTACATCACCAGCTTTGACCTCTGCCTCATCCTTGACTGCGAACTTCCACTCTTCAGGGATGCTGTATTCATCGCTGACGAGTTCACTGTGTTCAATGGTGATCTCGCGCAGGTCAGCATATTTTTCAGATTGATTGACTCGAATTGTGCCACTGATCTCTGCAACAACAGCTTCACCTTTCGGCTGTTTGCGTGCTTCGAAGAGTTCCTCTACACGTGGGAGACCTGTTGTAATATCTGCGCCACCAGCAGCCACACCACCGGTGTGGAATGTACGCAGCGTCAACTGGGTTCCAGGCTCACCAATGGATTGCGCAGCAACAATACCGACTGCAGAACCGAGATCGACCATTGCGCCGCGTCCTAAGTCGAGACCATAGCACTTGGAACAAATACCATGCTGAAGCTCGCATGTGAGTGCAGAGCGGACTTTGACCTCTTCAACACCAGCGGCTGCAATTTTGCGGGCCAGTTCCTGGTTGATGATATCGTTATATTCACCGATAACTTCACCAGTCTTCGGATCAATGACATTTTCAGCCAGCAGGCGGCTGTAGAGGCGATTGCTCAATGATTGGCCGGCAACATCGTCGCGCCTGCGGATCCACACACCATCGTGTGTGCCGCAGTCATGTTCGTTGATAATGATGTCCTGCGCGATGTCCACGAGGCGACGCGTCAGATAACCGGCATCTGCTGTACGCAGAGCAGTATCCGCAAGACCTTTGCGCGCACCGTGCGTTGAAATAAAGTATTCCTGTGCGGTCAATCCTTCACGGAAGTTCGAGCGGATGGGCATCGGGATAATGCGCCCGGACGGATCAGCCATGAGTCCACGCATCCCTGCCAGCTGTGAAATGGTTGAGAAACCACCTTTGGTTGCGCCTGAGGAGGCCATTGTGGAGAGATTGCCATCGGGATCCATATGCTTCTTGACAGCATCAGCGACACGGTCAGTTGTGCCCTGCCAGATCTCGATCTCGCGTTCGTTCTTTTCCTGCTCGGTCAATAGACCGCGACGGAAGTCGCGCTGTACCAATTCCACCTGCTTGAGGGCTTCATCAATAATGCCCTTACGCTCCGGTGGGATGGAGATATCTGCAACCGCAAGTGTAGTACCGGACCTCATGGCATATTCAAAGCCCAAGGCCTTGATCTGGTCTGCCACTTCAGTAGTCTTTTCCTGACCACATACTTCATATACATCGGCGATCAGGTCCTTTACACCACCTTTGTCCAGTTTTTCGTTAACGAACTGAACTTCTTCCGGCAGGATGCGGTTGAAGAGAACGCGTCCAACTGTTGTGTCAATGACACGAGTTTCAGGTTCTGTCAGGCGGTCACCCTTGTCGTTGTACCAGGTTTTCGCACGCAGCTTGACCTCAGAGTGGACTTCCACCTGTTCAAGCAGGTAAGCCATATCAACTTCGTCCATATCAGCGAAGGCACGTCCATCGCCTTTGTGTTTCGCTTTTTGTGCCATGGTCAGGTAATACACACCAAGTACCATGTCCTTCGAAGGTGAAATGATCGGCTCACCATCCGCGGGCTTCAACAGGTTCTTTGAAGCGAGCATGAGATCGCGCGCCTCCTGAACAGCCTTTTGTGAAAGCGGAACATGGACGGCCATCTGGTCGCCGTCGAAATCTGCGTTGAACGCCGTGGTAACCAGCGGATGCAACTGAATAGCTGAACCTTCGATAAGAATTGGTTCAAATGCCTGGATGCCAAGACGGTGCAAGGTAGGCGCGCGGTTGAGCAAAACAGGTCGCTCACCAATGACACCTTCCAGCGCCTCCCAAACTTCAGGACGGTTGCGCTCGATCAGACGACGGGCTCCCTTTACGTTGGCCGCGTAATTGTTCTGTACAAGACGCGCAATCACAAATGGACGATATAACTCAAGCGCCATACTCTTGGGCAGACCGCATTGATAAAGCTTCAACTGTGGACCTACCACGATCACGGAACGACCGGAATAGTCCACACGCTTGCCCAACAGGTTGCGGCGGAAACGTCCCTTCTTGCCCTTGAGCATATCGCTCAAAGACTTAAGT
>DAINRK010000543.1:0-3502 GCA_036741855.1 Anaerolineales bacterium | reverse complement strand
GTAAATACTAGGATACATGCCCCTTTCTTCTGTCTATTCAAAAACCATTACTATTCCCCAGACAGCCATTGACGAAAACGGTCATGTCAACAACGTGGCCTATGTCCAATGGATGCAGGACATTGCTGTGGAGCACTATGAGTCTATTGGCGGGACGAATCCCATGCAACTGGTGGGGGCAACATGGGTTGTTCGGGAGCATAAGATCGAATATCTGCTTCCAGCATTTGCAGGGGAAGTAATCGAAATCAGGACCTGGGTCGAAAATATTCGCCGCGTAAGATCGTTGCGTAAATATGAATTTGTCAGAAAGTCCGATGCCAAAATAGTAGTCGAAGGGGAAACGGACTGGGTGTTTGTGGATGTGAAAACAGGCACGCCCCGAGCTATTCCCCAGGAAGTATCCAAAGTATTTGCCATATCAAGTTAAAAACCAGGAAACTCGAAAAAGCGTAATGCAGTTAACAACGCAGACGAAAACCCACAACCCAATCCCTCTTTATTCATTATTTGTTGCAAATGCCATCTCTCTGGTTGGCAATGTCTTTTCGCTGATTGCCATTCCATGGTTCGTTTTGCAATCAACCGGAAGCGCCGCACGGACAGGAGTCACGGGCTTCTTCACAATCCTGCCTGTTGTTCTTGCGGGTCTTCTTGGTGGAACTCTCATTGACAGACTCGGATACAAGAAAACCAGCATCCTTGCCGATATTGCCAGTGGAGTCACGACCGCGCTCATCCCATTGATTCATTTAACCATTGGCCTGGAATTCTGGCAATTGCTCATTTTGGTTTTCCTGGGAGCTTTGCTGGACACACCAGGGAGCACCGCCCGAGAAGCGCTTCTCCCTGAACTGGCGGAGCAGGCAGGAATGCCCATTGAGCGCGTCACATCACTCACGCATGTCATCGAGCGCGGTGCGCGGCTCGTCGGTGCGCCACTGGCCGGATTGCTCATTGGAGTCATGGGCACGGCAAATGTGCTTTGGCTGGACGCAGCCTCCTTTTTTGTCTCTGCTGCAATCATTGGATTTGTTATCTCTGCGCCGAAGTTCGCTGAAAAAGAAGAAAAGACTGGAAAATACTTTGATGAACTACGGGATGGGCTGCGCTTCATCGCGCACGATAAGCTGATCCTTTCCATTGTGGTTATGGTCATGCTGACAAATTTCCTCGACGCGATTTTCGGTGGAGTGGTCCAGCCTGTTTACGTCAAAGAGGTATTTGGGGATGCCTTGGATTTGGGATTGCTGCTCGCGGCAAACGGCGGCGGTGCGGTCGTTGGTGGATTGATCTTCGCGGCTATCGGTCATCGCCTGCCGCGCCACGCGACATTTGTCGCGGCATTTGTGCTGACAGGATTCCGCTTTTGGGTCTACGCGCTCTATCCGCCACTTGCAGTTCTCATTGCGACCACTTTTATCACAAGCATTGGTGCGGGTCCTATAAACCCGATCATCGGGGCTGTGGAATTTGAACGCATCCCACCCAATATGCGCGGACGGGTCTTCGGCGCAGTGACAGCTGGCGCATGGATCGCAATGCCGCTGGGTATGTTACTTGGTGGAGTTCTCACTGAAAAATTGGGGACATTCGTCATGATGATTGGTCTGGCCATCACGTTTCTCATCACGACGCTGAGTATGGCATTTATCCCTGCCATGAAAGAGATGAATCGCAAACCTCAACTCAGCAATTTATCGTAAACCTTCACCAGTTTTTTTTGTGCTTCGTGCCAGGTAAATTTCGTCAAAGCGCGTTCAGAGGCGGATGTGGCTAATCGCTGTGAGAGCTCAAAATCATTCAACAACGTGAACACTTGACGCGCTAAATCTTCGGGGTCACTTGGGGAAAATAATAACGCATCCAGGTCTTCGCGGACAAGTTCCCGCACAATTGGCATGTTCGATGCAATCAAGGGACGTGATGAAGCCATATATTCCAAGATCTTGATCGGGCAGGCGCCTTGGGTCACGTTGCGGTCGTTCAGTCCAAGTGGCGCTATGCAAATGTCAGATTCAGCAATAAGCGCCGGGATTTCATGATGGGGTACGGCGGGCCGGATACTGACGCTCTTTTCCACGCCCAGCTTGCAGATTTGCTTCATCAGGAATTTTCGCTGTCTTGACCGCCCTCGCCCAACAATGCGAAGTTGAACGGCTTGTTTTTCGAGGATCTTCGGCAGGGCTTTGATGACCACTTCGAGTCCCTGCCAATCGGCAAGCGTACCGATGTAAAGTAATTTAGGCACTCGACCCTCCCGCGCTGGCAAGGGGGACGCGGAAAAATCTGAAGGGCTGACTCCATTCGGGATAACCGTCACAAATTTTCGGTCCAGACCCAGGGAGGCAATGTAGTCCCGCGTCACATTTGAGGGACAGATGATCGCGTCGCTTAAGTGCAGTGTCGCGATTTCCTGTTCCTTTATTTTTGAAAGTAAGCCTGCGTCTATACCAGGATAGTGATATTTGAGCTCAATGGAGGGAAATCCATTCACTTCAAAGAGGGTTTTGTAGCCGAAGCGTTTTTTGTTTTGCGCTACAGCTAGTCCATCCCAAATGTTACGATAATGAACGACATCGTAGTTTGGATTAAGGGTAAGATGTGTGAGGACGGCCTTGCCAAAATGCGCCGCGCGCGCCAGGAAGTTCTGTGTGAGATCCTGTGAAATACGCGTGACTCGCGCACCTTCAATGGTATCTTCCGATGGTAGCACGCCATCATTGGGTGTAAGGAGATGAAGATCAAATTGGCTATTGACGAGTCCGCGTAGATTGTGGAAAATGTGCGTCGACGCTCCCTTCGGGCTTGGTACAATATCGAAGGCTGTGTAGAGGACGCGAGGCATTTTGAGATTATAAGACAGTATTCGCGCTGAGCGGAACGTAGTGCAGTCGAAGCGCAGGTTTACAGGTTATTCTCGCCCTTCGACTTCGTTCCTCACTAGTCGCTCGTCACTCCGCTCAGGACGAAGGATTTTTATTTATGGCAACCAAAGGTTACTTCATCATTACCGACATTTCGGGCTACACCGAATATCTGACCGAATCAGAACTTGATCACGCGCATGAAACTCTGCAAAATCTGTTTGACGTCCAATTGGAGCACATCAAGTTCCCGCTGAAGATCTCTGGGTTCCGCGGCGACGCGATATTCATGTATACGCCTGAAATGTGTTTTGTGAATCCTCAAAGTTTCATCGAAACTCTTGAAAACTTATATATCGTGTTTTCAGAAACGTTGCGGCAGATGACGTTCAACACCACCTGCCAATGCCGTGCCTGCAAAAACATGGGCAAACTCGACCTGAAGATGTGCATCCATTATGGGGAATATCTCGTGCAAAAACTCGGTGACCGAGAAGAACTACTCGGCGCTGATGTGATTGTTCCACACCGCATGTTGAAGAATAACGTTATTGAACAAACCGGAATCAAATCCTATGCGTTATTCTCAGAAGCCGCAGCGCAGGCGTTGGAATTGCAACGGCTTTGCGAGCCAC
>DAINRK010000542.1:0-3507 GCA_036741855.1 Anaerolineales bacterium | reverse complement strand
ATTCTGAAATAATTGGATTTCCCGGAGGGCGCGTCCAACACGTCGGGCGCGCCTGTTTTTTTGTTATAGTTAAGCGGATATGAACTGCCCAAATTGTGGCTTTGACAGCCCATCCAATATGCTCTTCTGCGGCGCATGCGGAACCAGCTTAACGGTCACATGTTCCCAGTGTGGTTTTGCAAATCCTCTTGATTATCGCTTCTGTGGGATGTGTGGCACGCGTCTTGCTGCGGAGGCAATCGTTCCTGCTATTGAGCAGCCAGTCTACATTCCGGCGACAGAGACTGACCCCATCCCCGTGGCCGCGACCCCATTGGAAGGCGAACGTCGCAATGTCTCCGTTATTCTTACAGATTTAACAGATTCCACGAATCTTTTGGAGAAAGTAGGCACCGAGGGCTGGGTCGAGTTGATGAATCGTGTCCTACATATTTTGGAATCAGAAATAAATCGATTCGGTGGAGAAGTCAGTCAGTTTCGGGGTGATGGATTAGTGGCATTCTTTGGGGCAACCTCTGCCCATGAGGATGATCCGGAGCGGGCAGTGCTGGCCGCTTTATCGATGCAGCGCGCGCTTGATCTATATGTGCGCGAACAAGTCCAGCAGGATGCCTCTGATTTACGGATGCGCGTGGGCGTCAACACCGGGGAAGTGATCGTCACCAATGCAAGCCAGCGAGAGACGTGGGAAGAGACCGCCATGGGGATGGCAGTCGCGGTCGCGGCTCGCATGGAAACAGCGGCAGAACCAGGCACAGTCTTAGTTAGTGAACATACGTATCGTTTGGTTGATTCGTTATTCGAATGGGAACCATTGGATGAGATTTCAGTCCGGGGCGTGCGCCAGCCAATTAAGGTCTATCGACCTCTCACCCACATCAAAGACCCGAAGGGCCTATCACAAGGATCCATATTTCCTGACTTTATTCCTAACATCGGGCGTGAAGATGAATTTCGCGTCGTGAAGGCTAGTGTTGAAGGGCTTTTTGAGGGACGAGGTGGAATTGCTGTCATAACAGGTGACAAAGGAAGCGGTAAGGCCTTCCTGTTAGGTGAAGTGCGAAACTATTTCTCGCATCGCGAGTCCTTGTTGGCAGAAGCACATCCGGAGGCGCCTCCCACACAGACCTCTCTCATTTGGGTACGCGGACGCTGTCGATCCTACACTCATGCATGGCCATATTCAATATGGCTCGACGTTTTCCATGATTGGCTGGGAATACGCCCGGAAGAATCGAAAGAAGAGAAGCGAGCTTGTCTCCGCCGCCATGCGGAGGCGCTTCTAGGTAAAGACGTAGATGAACACTATCCTTATTTGGCAACTTTTCTTGGGCTGCCTTTGGAGGAGACCTTTATCGAAAAAGTCCGGCACTTGAATGGCGAAGGATTACGCCAACGGTTTTTCTGGGCAGTGAAAAGTTGGCTTGAGTCTGCGAGCAAAAACGGACCCGTCGTCCTGGCTTTCTCCGATTTGCAATGGGCGGATGAATCTTCCCTAGATCTTATGAAATATTGTCTGCCGATTTCCGATAATGAAACATTACTTTGGTTGCTCACGTATCGCACGGAGCGTGAAGCTCCAATTTGGGACTTCTATCATTTTCTGGAAGCCGAATATCCGCACCGATTGACCAATGTGGCGCTGCCGCCTCTGACCGATTCACAAAGCCAGGAGTTGATCAATCACTTAATTGGACCCAAAACTTTACCTCAGGAAACCAGCAACCTGATCATCCACAGTGCCGGAGGCAATCCTTATTACATCCTGGAATTGATTCGAACATTGATCGCCAATGGAGTTTTAAGGCGCGAGAAGGATAGTGATCCCTGGCATATCACCCGCACTGTGACAACATTGGATCTGCCTGATAGCCTTCAGCGACTCTTATTGGCACGTATTGACCGACTCTCACCTCAGGAGGGATTGGTCCTACAAATCGCCGCCGTCATTGGTCCTGTATTTTGGTTGAACATAGTTCAGGCCTTGTTGGGAGATACTGACACATTGAGGGCCGATCTCGCCTCCCTGCAGCGTACTCAGTTTATTCAAGAAGGCGGACGCGTCCCTGATTTGGGCATGCAATATGTCTTTCGCTCCCCACTCATTCGCGATGCGGCTTACGAAAGTTTGTTGAGCAACCAGAAAGCTGGCTATCACCTTAAAGCAGCCGAATACCTTGAAAACCTGATGAACCCGGATATCCTACAGAATTATGACGAAATGCTTGCATATCATTATCGGGGCGCAGGAAATCAAAGAAAAGAGCTTTTCTATACGTTCCTCGCGGCCGAAAAGGCACAGGAAATTTACGCCAGTGCAGAGGCACTCCAGCACTATGACCGTGCCATGGAATTGCTGGATAGCCTGCAAGCGGATCCCCAACTGAAAATGCAACCACGATCCATCCAAACGCAACGCTTCGAGGTACTGAACGGTCGGAGGCAGGTGCTTTTTCAGCTTGGTCAAATCAACGATTCGCGCGCTGACACCCAGGCGTTGATCCCTCTGGCCCGTCAGATGGAGGATGATCCGATCTGGTTAATTGATGCACTTCTGGCACAGGCCGATATTTCGACAGATAATCGCCAAGAATTGGTACCGGGATTGAAAATGGCAGAAGAGGCGTTAGCCCTGGCTCAACAGGTGGGTGACCAGCAGCGTGAAATGCGCAGCCTGATTCGCATTGCGAATGCGCGCTTTACTCTTAGAGATCCTGCATGGAGGGAATTGGCAGAGCGAGGACTCGCCCTGGCTCGACAATTGGGCGATCTCAAGGCAGAGGTTAATCTCCTGCTTGGAATTGGTGGAAAATATGGAATGGACGATCTGCCGCGCAACCGGGAATATCTGCAAGCGGCGCTTGCACGCTCAGAGACGTTGAATGATAAAGCCACCAAGCTATCGCTGCTTCATGAAATTGGTGAGCAGTTTGAGCGCGACGGCGACTACTACCGGCAGTTGACCGAGTATGAAATGGAACACTTACGTCTGAGTCGCGAAATCGGTCATCGTATTGAAGAAGGCAATGCGCTGATGTTCTGCGGGCAAATTCAGGCGCTCTATTTAGGCGACTATGAAACGGGCCTTGAATCGGAAAGGCAGTCTCTCCGGGTATGGGAAAACATGACCAGCAGGATCTTTCCTCTGCTTCGAATTACACAGATTCTAACTGCGCAGGGCAAGTACACGGAAGCGATCAAGACGCTGGAGATGGCGCGCCCACTCGGGGAAAAAGTTGTATATGATATCGGCCGCGCAGGCTTGGGGCTGGTTGCAGTGATTCTATATAACGCGTTGGGCGATGAGGAACATTTGCAATCGGCGTTGGAGATCACGTCGCAGATTCAGCAAATGGTTGCAGACAATCTCATTTCGCGGCAGTATCATATGACAGCGGCTTGCGAATCTTCAGTTTCGTATTTGAACCTGGCGCAATCTCTGACTCGAAAGACAGCTAGAAGTGCTGAACGTCAGGCCTATCTGCTGAAGGCATTGGAGTCATCACA
>DAINRK010000541.1:0-3511 GCA_036741855.1 Anaerolineales bacterium | reverse complement strand
TATAAACCCTGTAACGTGATTTGCCCACGAGGACAGGTCTTGCCGAGATTCACCGGGTGATTTGGATTGCCCTCCACTTTGATCGCGCGTCCTTGCATGGTACGGACGATGAGACCGCAGCCAGCCGCACATTCGCGGCATGTGGTGGCGTAATACGTGCTCAAGCCATTGTAGGTATATTCGGGCATTTCCATATAGGGTTCGCGTTTGATATAACGTGAAGCCGGCCCACAACCTGTTAACACAGCGGTGGTTGCCGCACCCACAGTGGCAAGTTTTAGAAAATCACGCCGGGAAATATTTTCACTCATGATCGATTCCTTTTCACCCGGTTTAATAATGACATGTGCCACAGTCCGTGAGCTTGATCAGCTTCTCAGGCTCATTGGCATGTCTGGTTTTGTGACAGTTCAAACACCAGCCCATGTTGAGAACTTGCGGATTTTGTGCGATCTCAACCTTAGTCATATCACCATGACAGTCTTCACAGTTCAACCCGGCTGCAATATGCGGACGATGTGTAAAATGCACGAAATCAGGCACCTGCGCTACAGGTACCCATTCAATAGGTCTGTTATTCTGAACATAATCAACTAAGACAGCCAGCTTTTCACTGGTAAACGTTTTTTCCATTTGCTGATGACACCCCCAACACTTTGTTTGAGTCGGCAAGCCAGGCGAGGGTCCCCGTAATGCACCCGGATGACAATACAAACATTGGATCCCCAACCCCACATGCAATTTGTGTGTAAATTCAATTGGCTGGTCAGGCGGTACCTGGGTTTGGTAAATCCCGAATGCTGCGAGGCTGAAGAAAGTTAACGCAGTGATCAGCACAGCGATTCGTCCCATTGGACCCATCACCCATTCAATGAAATTCCTGATCATGCAGGCTCCTAAGGCAAGGTTTGTTCGTGAAATAATGCACGAGTATTATAATCAATCAGATCTGATTTGTAAACTTCAAACAAATATCAAGAACGAGCCATACATCAACAAGGAAATCATCTTGCAGTACAAATACAAGACTCGTCCCAATCACCTTTTACAACGACCGGGACGAGTGAATAGATGCAAATCTTAATGCGTGAACTTCAAATCATTCTCCTCATATAATTGCCGCGCCCTGCTTGCCGCAACGCGGGCATTATACTGCAAAAGCACATGTAAGTACATACAGGTGCTGAGATATTGATTGAATCGCTGCATGTTATACTTGAAAAAATTATGAAAAAACTTAGGCGATCCACGACTGTGTTAGGGATAGGCCTTATGATTGCACTTTTTAGTGCGGCATTGACATATGTCACCCCACCCGCAGCGATGCAGTTGGACTTTCCGGCCGCGGCCTTTTTTCAGCAACCTACGTCAACACCACAAACACAGGATATTTCAGAAATCGGGTCGACAGATGGGATTATCGTTTTGGGCGGTGTTATCGTTTTGATTGTGCTTGTGCCCATTTTTCTTTATAGAAAATCCTGGATGCACACATCTTCATCATAAACTAATTCAGGGCGAAGAAGTTTTCCAATTCCGCGCCTTCTCAATCCGTTCACCTAGCGGGGGATGAGAATAGAACATGAACACTACCCACTTTTCTGGATCTATCTCCCCAAGATTTTGATTTGCCAGCCGCGTAAATGCGGATGCGAACGCTTCATTCTTACCCGTTGACTGCAACGCGTAATCATCAGCCATTTTCTCCCTCCAGCGTGATACCGCGTTGCTGATCGGCATGGTGACCAGTCCATACACGCCAAATATGAGACTCAGCGCCGGGAATGCAGCGATATCGGCAGGAGAGTTAAAGCCGAAATAATCGATTGCCCAATTCAAAGCCAGGGAAGCAATATACAAACTAAGGGTCGTGCTGATCGCGCCAAACGTAATCAATAACGGAATATCGCGGTGGACATGATGTCCCAATTCGTGCGCGAGAACGGTTTCGATTTCTTCGGTTGAAAATTCATTGATCAACGTATCGCCCAATACAATTCGCCGCGTATTCCCAATCCCTGTTAACGCGGCGTTGGCAGATTTCGTCCGTTTGGACATGTCAAACTTGAAGACGCCACGCACTTTTGTATTTGCGCGCCTGGCTAATGCAAGCAATCGCTCGGCAAGCTCTTTATGTTCATCGCCAAGCGGCACATATTTATTAAAGATCGGTGCGATGAGAATCGGCGCAAGGTTCGAAAGCAAAACCGTGAAAACCAACATCCCGGCTGCCGCCCACAGCCACCACAAATCGCCGGTGACGCGCAGCGCAAGGTAAAGTAGTTCGAGCAGGATCAGGCTGAGGGGCGCGCCGATCGCCAATCCCTTGAGCTGGTCAATCATCCAGTCTCTAAAAGTCTGATTCGATTGGCCGAAGCGATGCGGCAGAACAAATCCGCTGTAATAGCCGAGGGGAAGATTGATGATGGAATAGATGCCACCAAAGACTGCGACAAATAATGCGACAAGTATCCATTCGTTGCTTGTGAACGTCGCAAGCCAGTTACGGAGTTCAACCGCCCATCCAAAGAAAAGCCATGCGAGTGCATATACAGCACTGAAGATCGTATCCACCAGCCATAGACGTCGGCGGATGCGAGCATATTGCTTGGCTTGTTTTTGTCGTTCAGGGTCGAGAGTAGTCATTTTGGATTTTCGATTTACGATTGTTTTGCGCTGAGTGGAGGGTCAAGCGATAGCGTGACCGGTAGACGAAGCGCGATGCTACTTAACTATTTCCGCTGCAAGCAACGCGATGATTTCATCCGATTTCATCACCTTGCCATAAGCCTTTAACGCAGCGAGAAACGCTTTGTGGACATGTTCCGCTGGGATAATCGTATCACCATATTTTAGGTCACGGGTCGCGCATGCATCTTCGGCGATGATCACCTGAAAACCCAGATCTGCAGCGGCGCGGGCAGTTCCATCCACGCACATGTGAGTCATCATGCCTGTGATGATCACGCGCTCAATTTCCCAATTCTTCAATAGTTCAAGCAAATCAGTATTCAGAAAAGAATTGACCTCATGCTTATAAACAATTGGTTCACCTTCAAAATGCGCAACCGAATCGTGAATATCTGAACCGCTGTCGCCTTTGATGAAGAAAGTAGCATCTGGTTCGAGCGAAATATGTTGAATGTGAACATGATGGCCACCCTGCTCGCGGAAACACTGCAATATCATGTATGATTTTTGAGCGGCTTCCAGCGGGTTTACAAGCGGATGCTTCCCACCGGGAAAGTAGTCGTTTTGGATGTCAATGACAAGAAGGGCTGTTTTCATGATGGATACTCTATAAGTTCAACAATTTCTCAAAGTATAGCCGAAGATAGGATAATTCGTGAAATCCGCTTATTCGCTGAACACTTCCACCAGGCGCAAGTACAGGTGTTCGCGTTCCAAAATGTGTAATGGAGTTCTAGCGCAATAGCTTAATTCAAAAGAGACCGAAACTGCCACGGCTGATCGGTCTCTTTTCAATACTCTAATACTATACACTTAAATC
>DAINRK010000540.1:0-3529 GCA_036741855.1 Anaerolineales bacterium | reverse complement strand
GTCCCGGTAATCTGTTTGTCACACTCGCAAAGCGACAAGTCTATGGTGTGGTGGGAATTGACGGTCTGGCTGGCCCAACGGAAACAGTTGTCATTGCGGATGAATTTGCAAATCCTACTTGGGTCGCGGCCGATTTGCTCGCACAAGCTGAACATGATATGCTGGCATCCGCAATTTTGCTTACCGATTCACAACCATTGATAGATAAAGTTCAAAGTGAAATAGCGCAACAACTCGAAGCGTGTGGACGAGCCGAGATTATTTCCGCCTCAATCGAATGTCGAGGCGGTGCAATATTGACACGCGATCTGGATGAAGCCATGCAAATGGCGAACGAGTATGCCCCTGAACATTTAGCTCTTTCAGTGCGCGAACCCTGGCGTTGGGTAGAGAAAGTGAATCATGCGGGCGGTGTATTTATAGGTGAACATTCCTTTGAAGTGTTAGGTGATTATCTCGCTGGACCGAGTCACATTATGCCAACAGGCGGCTCTGCCCGATTTGCCTCTCCACTCAATATATGGGATTTCGTAAAAATCATCAGCGTGATCGCGCTCGATGAAGGTACTGCACAATCAATTAGCCCGATCGCGGCGACATTTGCAGAGGCAGAAGGCTTGGATGCACATGCCAATGCGGCATCTTTGAGAGTGAGGGACTCCACATGAACATTCGTCGTCATTTGGAATCGCTTCCACCTTATATTCCTATTGAACCATTTGAGGTCTTATCCGCGCGTTTAGGGCGTGACCCGTCACAAATTGTCAAACTCGATGCGAATGAAAATCCCTACGGACCCTTGCGAGTTGTTCGTGAAGCACTCGGCAAATTGGATTTCCCGCACATCTATCCAGATCCTGAAAGTCGCGCCTTGCGGAAATCTCTTGCAACGTTCACAGGAATCAGCGAAGAATATTTGCTGGCTGGTTCAGGTGCGGATGAGTTAATTGACCTGCTCATGCGAGTCATGCTCGAACCGACTGATTCTGTCCTTTCTTGTCCCCCCACATTTGGAATGTATTCATTCGATGCTGAGTTGAACGCAGCCCGCTGCATTGAAGTCCTTCGCCGTGCAGATTTCTCATTGGATATGGAATCCATTCGTAAAGCAGTAGAAACTCATCACCCCAAACTCTTCTTCATCACGTCACCCAACAATCCTGATGGGTCTATCATCCCGCCCGAAGTCATGGATGAATTGCTGGCTCTTCCCACACTCATTGTCCTGGATGAAGCTTATATTGAATTTGCAGGCGAGAATCTCGGCGCAGGTTTTAGTCGTATCGATGAAGTGCCGACGCGAGAAAATCTCGTTGTACTTCGCACTTTCAGTAAATGGGCGGGACTGGCAGGCTTGCGTATTGGCTATGGAGCGTTTCCGCTGTGGCTAACGCCCACATTGTGGAAATCCAAACAGCCATACAACGTCAATGTGGCGGCGAGTATTGCCGCGCAGGTTTCGTTGGAACATGTCGATGAATTGACATCTGTCGTTGAACTTTTGAAAGATGAACGCCAGCGATTATTGCAATTCTTAGAGAAAATTCCATACCTGAAACCCTATCCTACAAAATCGAACTTCATTTTGTGTCAGGTCATTGGACGTGAAGCCGCTGAACTCAAGTCCCGTTTAGCTCACGAACATGGAGTCTTTATCCGTTATTTCAACAAACCTGGCCTGCGTGACCATATTCGCATCAGTGTTGGAAGACCACAAGATACGGATGTATTAGTGAGGGCGTTGAAGAGTTTTTAGGTAATCCGTTGGTCGAGTAGGGCGTAGCCCGTATCGAGACCACGAATTGGAATCAAACACTGAATATCTTGAAAACGTGGTGGTCTCGATATGCCCTTCGCTATCGCTCAGGGCTACTCGACCACCGATGATTGGAGCGAATATGCGAACCGCAGAAATATCACGTCAAACAAACGAAACAGAGATTCAAATCAAACTGGATGTAGATGGAACCGGCAAGCACGAAATTTCTACAGGTGTTGGCTTCTTAGACCACATGCTTACTCATCTTGCCGTGCATGGATTGTTTGATTTATCAATTCAAGCAAAAGGTGATTTGCATATTGATGTTCATCACACCGTCGAAGATGTTGCGTTGGCATTGGGTCAAGCCTTCGACAAAGCGCTGGGCGACCGCAAGGGAATCGTCCGCATTGGAGATTGTTTCGCGCCAATGGATGAAGTACTGGCACATGTCGCCGTAGATCTATCGAGTCGTCCGTACGCGGTCATTCAGGCCGATTGGCATACACCATACATTGGAAATATCCCAACTACATTGTTTCCGCATTTCTTTGAGTCATTCGCCGTGACTGCGCGGTGCAATTTCCACGCGCGGGTTTTGTATGGGCGCGATGATCATCATCAAGCCGAGGCATTATTCAAGGCTTGGGCGCGCGCATTAGATTTCGCAACACAAATTGACTCGCGCCGCGCGGGAGACATTCCTTCTACAAAGGGCACATTGTAGAGCGAGACGCTTTGCGTATCTCGCTCTACGAAGGAACAAAAAATGAATGATGTCATCCTTATTGATGCAGGTACGGGAAACCTGCGCTCAGTACAGAAGGCTTTGGAGTCTGTAGGAGCAAATGTTGAAAAAACCAACGATCCGAAAAAAGTTGTATCAGGCAGGCGCGTCGTTCTGCCTGGCGTAGGCGCATTTGGTGATTTCATGTCTGGTCTGAGAGCGCTTGGTTTGGAAGACGCTATCAACGAGATGGCACGGCGCAGTGTTCCTCTACTTGGGATATGCGTTGGCATGCAGGCATTGTTTGAAGTGGGACATGAGCTGGGCGAGCACGCCGGTCTCGGTTTGCTCGCGGGCAAGGTGACTCGATTCGCACAGTCGCTTTCCGTGAAGATCCCGCATACCGGATGGAATCAGGTTGAAGTCCCAAATGAAACGCTGCTGTTTGAAGGAATCGAGTCTGGAGCGTATGTCTATTTCAATCACTCGTATGCCTGTCATCCCATGAATTCGGCCGATGTGATTGCGACAACGGAGTATGGAATCAAGTACGCGTGCGCAGTGCGACGTGAAAATATTTTTGGCGTGCAGTTTCATCCTGAAAAGAGTCAGGCAGTGGGATTGCGAATCTTGAAAAACTTTTTGGAGGCGCCATGAGCTTTACGATCTATCCCGCAATTGATTTGCGCGGCGGGAAGGTGGTTCGCTTGCAGGAAGGGGACCCTGCACGCATGACCGCATACAGCGATGACCCATTCGAGATGGCGCAGCGTTGGTTGGATGTAGGTGCGCTCTGGTTGCATGTAGTCAATTTGGATGGCGCGTTTAGTGAGAGTGAGGCTGTGAATCGTTCCGCGCTGGAAGCGATTTTGAAACTCGGCGCGCGGCTGCAATTTGGCGGTGGTCTGCGTTCGCTGGAGGCGATTGCGCATGCATTTGATTTGGGAGTAAACCGCGTTGTGCTTGGCACAATTGCGATTGAGCAACCGGATGTTGTTGCGGATGCATTGACTCGTTTTGGTGCGGAACGAATTGCAGTTGGG
>DAINRK010000539.1:0-3541 GCA_036741855.1 Anaerolineales bacterium | reverse complement strand
ATTGAGTCGGCCCCCATCGGATCGTTTCTGGTGGTTCATCTCATCTATGATGTGCGTGATGCGATGGGTGCAAACGCGGTAAACACGGCCTGCGAAAGACTTGCGCCACGCGTGGAAGCCATCACAGGTGGAAAAGTCCATCTGCGTATACTTTCCAACCTTGCCGATAGACGTATAGCCCGCGCCCGTTGCACTATTCCGGTAAAAGAACTGGCGTTTGATAACTTTTCCGGTGAAGAGGTCCGTGACGGGATCATTACTGCTTATGCCTTCGCCGCCGTGGACCCTTACCGCGCTGCAACACACAACAAAGGCATCATGAATGGCGTTGACTCAGTTGTCATCGCTACAGGCAACGACTGGCGCGCCATCGAGGCTGGCGCACATGCTTATGCATCGCGCTCGGGGAAATACACCTCATTGTCAACCTGGAACAAAGACGCCGAAGGTAATCTGGTTGGCACACTCGAAATGCCAATGGCAGTGGGGATTGTTGGCGGTGCGACCAAGGTTCATCCGGCTGCGCAGGCCTCGGTCAGATTGATGGGCGTGAAAACCGCTGGTGAATTGGCAGAGATCATCGTCTCAGTAGGACTCGCTCAAAACATGGCGGCGCTTCGAGCACTTGCGACAGAAGGCATCCAGCGAGGACATATGTCCCTACACGCAAGGCAGGTTGCCATCGCCGCGGGCGCGACCGGTGCAATGATCGAAAAGGTGGCTGGACAGATGGTAGTAGAGAAGGTCGTGAGGATTGACCGTGCGGAAGAGATTTTGAAAGAAATTCAAAAGAATTAACCACAAGGAACTCAAAGGAGACGAAGAAAGATAAGAAGCGCGCCCAGTCCCCTATCCCTCGTGCAGAGGGATAGGATGAGGGAGTCCCCTACGGCGCAGAAAACATATTTGAAAACTAAAATCTCGGACAGAAGCTGAAAACGATAATTAATTGATAGGTCGAGAGAGACATTGAAAGCGAATAATGGCTAGAATGACGATCAGCCTCAATAAAGATTGGAGATTCGTCATGCTAACCTCGCAGGAATGGAAAAAATACTATGAAGAAAATGCGCGTTCTCTTTTGCAAATACCGTGGCAAATTGGTTTTGACCTGACCGCGGACGAACAAAAAGCAATTGCTTCTTCGGTGCAAGACTTTCAGGCAGGCGAAAGTTCAGAAGGCAGGCACTTGTTCCAATATTCAAAGAATTATGCTGAACAAACCGGTGATTATGAGTATGTTGAAGCAATCCGTCTATTTATTGCTGAGGAACAACGCCATGCAAGAGACCTTGCACATTTTCTCCAGATTAACGAGATACCTCTCGTAAAAACGACGTTCACGGATGGTATATTTCGCCGTTTGCGACAACTGCTTGGCAATTTGGAAATATCCATCGCAGTGCTGATCACAGCAGAGATCATCGCAAAAGTCTATTACTCTGCACTGCGAGATGCAACGAATTCCCGAGTGCTTCAAACCCTGTGTAAGCAAATCCTGCAAGATGAAGTAAGGCATGTTGAATTTCAGGCTGAAAGATTAGGTATTTTACGAGCTGAGCGAAACTGGTTATTATTGACATTGACAAATGGACTGCAAAGATGCTTGTTCTGGGGAACGTGTTTGGTCGTGTGGATATTCCACAAAAAGGTCTTTTTGAAAAGCGGATATTCGTTCGTGGAGTTCTGGAAACACTGTTGGACAGAGTTTAACGAAGCGTTTCAGATCTCTCGAGATGTTATTAGAATAACGAATTCCAACAACAAATTGGTTATGATTGAACATGAATTTGATAATGGATAATAACGACTCCCCCCTGTGGCAAGTACGCGCCTTTATCTACAACCACTTCGCGGACACGACCCAGCCGCCCACTGTGGAAGAAACAGCGCGTCATTTTGACATCTCAACTGAAGAAGCCAGTGAACTTTACAAAGAATTACACAACCGCCATGCCTTCTTCCTTGAAACAGAGACCCTGACCGTTCGCATGGCATGGCCCTTCTCGGCCGTGCCTACAATCTTCAAAGTTCATGCCAATGGCAAGACATATTATGCCAACTGCGCCTGGGATATGCTAGGCATCCCTGTCCTACTTCAAAGCGATGCGGTCGTCGAAGCCGTTTGCACAGAGAGCAACGACTTGGTTCAACTTGAAATCAAAAACGGGCAAATTACCAATTACGATTTACTCATTCACTTCCCCCTGCCCTTCTCCCGCTGGTATGATGACCTGGTCTTCACCTGAGCGACGATGCTTCTCTTCCGGTCGGAAGAATGGATTGACAAATGGTGCCGGAGAAATAATCTTGAACGCGGAGAAGTACTTGCGATCAGTCAGGTTTGGGAACTCTCAAAGCTGTGGTATCAGAACCGCCTCTCATTGGATTATCATGGGCGAAGCGTCGAACAGGCTGCAGAGATTTTCAAGCAGGCAGGATTGATGTCAAAGTTTTGGCGTGTGTAGACTCTTATGAACGCAGAAATATTTATAGACCAATTCGACCAATTAGTAACCAGAGTTTATAGATATCAAGATTCCTACGAGTCTATGGGCAATATCAAAGATAAAATCTACGAGTTCTTAGATCAGAATTATGATATCTACTTAAGGTCAAGCCCAGAAGAACGCAAAAAGATTAGGGATCTTGTCAAGAAACATCACACAAGTACTGAATCACCAAATATGTTAGCTCTCTTCCTAATTGGGTATGTGCAGATAGCAGCCAAAAATATCAAATTATCAGATGACAAAACATGGTTACTTCGTGGTCTTGTAGTTTCTTCAATCGAAAACTGCTTACTTGATCAAAGAGACAACACATTCTCCCTGTCATATCTCTATGTTATGGCGGAAGAGAACAACTTAAATCCGAAACCTGAATTTCAAGCGGTTGCCGAAATATCTAGCGATGAAATATCTTCTGGAGGAATTATCTCCATGCGCGAACTAATGAAAAGCGTCCCAAACATTGCTCGTAAGACATACGATGACTGGAAAGAATTCAATTAGGAAAACTAAATGACAATCCCTCATACTCACACACACTCCCCCACCCTCCTCAAACCTGCCAAGCCTGTTGGCATTGTTGGCTACGGCGCATACGTACCGCGCTACCGCCTGCCCGCGAAAGAAGTCGCGCGCGTATGGACAGGCGGCAAAGGCGGACTCCCTATCAAAGAGAAAGCCGTCCCCGGGCTCGATGAAGACGTGATCACCATGTCTATTGAAGCAGCACGGAACGCCATGAAACGCGCCCAGATCGACCCGACCGAATTACGGGCGGTCTGGGTCGGGTCTGAGTCCCACCCTTATGCTGTGAAACCAACCTCTACCCTGGTCGCGGAAGCGATTGGCGCAGTCCCCAACATACAAGCCGCGGACTGGGAATTCGCGTGTAAAGCGGGCACCGAAGCATTGGTCGCCGCGATGGGACTGGTCGGCTCGGGCATGGGTCACTATGCCATGGCCATCGGCATGGACACTGCGCAAGGCAAGCCCGGCGACGCACTCGAATACACTGCGGGCGCGGGCGGCGG
>DAINRK010000538.1:0-3546 GCA_036741855.1 Anaerolineales bacterium | reverse complement strand
ATACTATAGCCCTGATGCAGCTTACGATGTTACCTGTACCGACGTGCCGGTTCCATAAATAGCAAATTCCAGAACACCCATGTGATTTACAAAAAAAGACATACTCAACGGCACGTCTTTTCATTTCCATCCGCACTAACCTGGCATATCACGAGGCATTTAGGTGATAGGTGTGATACGCATTCTGGCAAAAGACATAATTAACTGACCAAACAACGAGGTTTTATCCTTGTCAAAATTGAAGTGCAGTTTGTTCAGGAGGTAGGTAGGAAAGAGGATACAGAGGAGATGCGTATGTCCAATCAAGTCGATTTATACAACAGCACATA
The DNA here is from genome assembly GCA_036741855.1 of Anaerolineales bacterium. Lineage (GTDB taxonomy): Bacteria > Chloroflexota > Anaerolineae > Anaerolineales > Villigracilaceae > Defluviilinea. Next base: position 3,217 of record DAINRK010000538.1, on the reverse strand, counting down.
TGGAAATTTCCAGGAACGGGTGCTGGCTGAAATACGGCGGGAGACCTACGGGGAGGATATCGGTCAAAACAGTTGGATCACGACGGATGAATATGACAGGTTCTACAGTTGGCTCAACCTCTCCGCAGGTAACCATGTCCTTGAAGTAGCCAGCGGCTCTGGCGGGCCTGCTCTTTACCTGGCAAAGAAATTCAAATGTCGAATCACAGGTATTGACATCAATGAGGAAGGGTTGAAGACTGCCAATCAGAGTGCGCTGGATGCAAACATCACCGACGCCAAATTTCAGTTTGCGGATGTGGATCAACGTCTGCCGTTTGATGATGAAACCTTTGATGCTGTCATGTGCACGGATTCCATGAATCATTTCCGTGACCGGGTCGGTTATCTACGTGAATGGCAGCGCGTCCTAAAAACGGGACGGCGAATCCTGTTTACTGATCCGGTGGTATTGACCGGACCTGTTTCCAATGAGGAATTAGCCGCGCGCAGCAGCATTGGTTTCTTTCTCTTCGTGCCGCTTGATGTAACGAAACAATACATAAAAGAGGCCGGACTCAACTTGCTCCGTTGTGAAGATGTGACAGGCAATATCGAGTTGACTTCGGGGCGATGGCACGCATCCCGCAAGAAACATCGCGAGGACTTGATCAAGATCGAAGGTGAAGAACGATTTGACGGCTTACAAAAATTCTTATCCACAGTCCATACATTGACAAGCGAACGGCGTCTGTCCAGGTTTGTATTCTTAGCAGAGAAGTAGCTTGACTGAAAGGCGAAAACATGACAAACACATCGGATGTCGAAGAAATCATTGCTGCACTCGATACCGAATATCAAGCCGCAGTAAAAAATAACGACGCAGCCACAATGGATCGCATCCTTGCGGATGATTTCATTTTGGTAACCGGGCGCGGGAAGGTGTATAACAAAACTGATCTTCTTGAGACGGCGAATAACAAGGATATCATCTATGAACAGCAGGAAGACACAGAGCAGACCGTCCGCGTCTGGGGCGATACAGCCGTCATCACCGCCCTGCTCTGGCAAAAGGGAACATATAAAGGCGAGCCATTCGACGACCATCTTTGGTTCAGCGATACCTACGTCCGGACACCAGATGGCTGGCGTTATGTATTTGGTCAGGCGTCCATTCGTCTACCTGAATGAAAGAGAATATGTAACGAAATCTTTCAGGAGAATTCTATGAAAAGCGTTGTCGTCACTGGTGTTTCAACGGGAATTGGCTGGGGTATTACGAAGGTGCTGGTCCAAAAAGGCTTTCGAGTCTTTGGAAGTGTACGAAAGACGGAGGATGCTGAGCGGCTTTCCAATGAGTTTGGCGAAAACTTCATCCCCTTGATCTTTGATGTAACTGATGAAGCAGCCGTCCAGGCTGGCGCGCGGCAAGTCCGCGAACAGCTCAATGGCGAGACTTTGTTTGGGTTGGTCAACAATGCCGGGATTGCCATGCCAGCTCCTTTGATTCACCAGCCTACCGACGAATTTCGTCAGCAGCTTGAAGTCAATCTGGTTAGTGTTTTGATTGTCACAAAGGCATTCGTCCCTTTGCTTGGCAGTGATCGTTCATTGCATGGAAAACCCGGGCGTATTATTAATATCAGTTCCATTGGTGGAAAAGTCGGATCTCCATTTCTCGGCGCATATGCCGCTTCGAAACATGGTTTGGAGGGATTCTCTGAGAGCCTGCGACGCGAGCTGATGCTTTATGGGATTGACATAATTATCATCGGTCCGGGATCAGTGGCCACACCAATTTGGGATAAGGCTGAGCAAATGGATGTATCAATGTATGATGATACAGACTATGCTGAGTCTGGACGGCGTATAAGGGAGTATATGATTCGCTCCGGGAGAAATGGCTACCCACCCGAAAAAGTTGGCGAGGTCGTCTGGCACGCGTTGACGACTCCAAACCCGCGCGTGCGATATGCTGTGATTCCAGGTAGTTCCTTCCGCCGCATCATTCAGATGTTTTTACCAAAACGTGTAGTAGATAACATCATCGCAAGGAATTTAGGATTTAAGTAAAGCCTCGACTTATCCAAAAGGAAAAAATCATGCCGACTCCCCTCACCCGCTCCAAAGTAAAAAAGAATCAAACATGGAATGCCGAAAGCGTATTTTCCTCACCTGCTGCCTTTGATGCAGAAGTCGAGAGTCTCGTTGAGAGTCTTCAGGGAATCAAAAAGTATCAGGGTCACCTCGGTGACCACCCCACTACATTTATCGAAGCCATGGAAGCAATGGATCTCCTTTCCCAACGCGCCGCCAAAATACAAGTATATGCGAGCATGTCCAGCGCAGTCGACGCAGCCGATCAGCTGGGCGCGAGCATGAATAGTAAAGCCATGAGCGCCATGGCTCAGGTGAGTGCAGCGACCTCATTTATTGATCCCGAGCTTTTGTCTATCGGTGAAGCAATATTACGTCAATGGCTGAAAGATGAGCCGCGTATGAAGCTTTACGAACATTACTTCAATGACCTCTTTCGCAAACAGGAACATGTCCGCAATGCAGAAGTAGAACAAATCCTCGGCATGTTGCGCGATCCATTCAGCAGTACGCGCGGCACGACCAACATGCTGGCCAACGCCGACTTCAGGTTCAAACCTGCCCGCGATGGCAAAAACAAAAAAGTCGAACTGACTCAAAGCACATTTGATGCGATCCTCAACAAATCCGATCGTAACGCACGTAAGACGGCCTGGGAAAACTACAACGATAAATATCTCGCTTATAAGAACACACTGGCGAACAATCTTTCCACCTCCATTAAACAAAACGTGTTCAATATGAAAGTACGTAATTTCAATTCGTCGCTCGAAGCCACGCTCTTCAACGGGAACGTTCATATTGAAATGTTCCATAATCTGCTCGATATCTTTAAAAAGAATCTTCCTCTTTGGCACCGCTATTGGAAAATACGTCGAAAGGCGCTTGGCGTGAAAACGTTGCATCCTTATGATGTATGGGCGCCTCTCACCACAAAAAAGCATAAGGTTCCATTTGAAAAGGCAGTGGATTGGATCTGTGAAGGGCTCGCGCCGATGGGCGATGAATACGTGAGTGCAATGCGCGGGGGATGCCTGCAGGATCGCTGGGTCGATTGGTCACCTAATGCCGGCAAACGACAGGGCGCGTTCTCGACGCGCGTTCCGAAGGATACGCATCCATTTATTCTGATGAGTTATAC
>DAINRK010000537.1:0-3552 GCA_036741855.1 Anaerolineales bacterium | reverse complement strand
TTCCATCACCATCCAGGCTGGATGCGTGGAGCAGCCGATATAACGGACTTTCCCGGCACGGATCAGGTCATCGAAGGCGCGCAGGGTTTCATCCTGCGGGTGCGCCAGCGGCGGGCGGTGGAGTTGATAAAGGTCAATGTGATCAGTCTGCAAGCGTTGTAAGGATTCTTCGCAGGCTTTGATGATGTGATAGCGGGTTCCACCGCCTTCATTGGGCAACTCTCCCACCCGGCTAAATACCTTGGTCGCCAGCACAATTCGTTCACGTAGATTGTTCTCTTTTAAAAACTTTCCCGTGATTCGCTCACTCTCCCCTTTGGTATACACATTGGCGGTATCAAAAAAATTGATCCCACCGTCAACGGCTTTCTGCATGATCGTAAAAGAATCTTCTTCACTTGTTGAACCCCCAAAATTCATGGTACCCAGACACAACGGCGAGACAAGCACTCCAGAACGACCCAGGGTTCGGTATTCCATGTTATACGTCCTTTCTATGAAATTTGAATTGATCTGTTATGGCTTCTTGCTTCAAAATCGGTAGCGGTTCTTGATTTGCCATAAATTATTCCTCCCTGAGTTTTCCTATATATTCCCATTCACCGCTTTCGTGATCTTGATATTTCCAAAATCTCCATCCATTAACCTCTTTCCAGTCAGTGGCGATTGCCTTTGCCGCACTGGAGGGTGTAGGGTACTCCTTGCCATTCCAATAAACGCCCCCTTGAATATTGAGCAATTCACCTTCAAATAGCTCACCTTTGTGCTGTGCTTGAACAATAATTGGAAATTTTATTTTTCTTTTCTTTGCAGCCGGCGTTGAAATTGGTTCCCCAAGATTAACGCCGAAAGCTTCTAACCAATACTCCGAATCAAGCGAATGGATGGTATATTGCTCTTCCTTAATGCCAAGTTTGTATTGGAAAAGCAAGCCAACTAACTCTTCCCCATTAATCAGTGTAACAGGTATTTTGTTTCCAGCTTGTGCTTCACTCCTTGCCTCAAGAGTAAAGTCCTTGGGAGTAATAATAATTCCTTGTTCTCCAGTTGAACTCAAAGAGCCACGCAAATTGCGAACTTCATTAGAGCCAACATTTCCTTTCCATCGCTTGGCTTGAATCACAACCTTGACAGGAGTTAATTGATTTGTTTTCAAAATACCTTTTACATCAACTCCCTTATCATTTGCATAAGGCGTTGTCTCAGTTTCCTCAAATCCCATGAGCTCTAATAAAGCTTGAATCAACTCTTCAAACTTTTGTGGAGGCATTTGAAGCAGGCGATTACGCAATTCCTGCCGTGTTCTTGATTCGGTCGTTTTGATTTGTTGTGCAATACCTGTTATAGAAGTAGATCTAAGAAAGAACTTTCCCTTGCCTTCTCTTTGAAAGCGAGAATCATCGTTGAGCGTATCAGTATAGAGCAATGCCCCCATTGTTGCGTGCGGAGTTTTTCCAGTGGTTTCGAGCCAGTCTCTATTGAGAGCTTTATCTGTAATCTCATTGTAGTGAAGCGGTCTCCCAGCTTCCTTCAAAATTTCGTAGGCAGCATCCTTGAATTGCATCTTCTACTCTCCTACTTAAGTTTCCAAAGCTAATCTCTCATAGCGCTGCGGTGGGTGTATGTTCTTGAATTCATCATCAGCTTTTCGATTTCAGTGTAAGCAAGGTCGTTGGGAGTCATGGCATTCTCTAATTACAACATGATGAATATACTACTGTGCTGGAGTCGCCGTAGGAGTTATCCCGCAAGGACGATCAATGGGCAAGATGGAACTCAATGTGAGATGAATATCTGGAGTATCGGGAATAATAAACACTTGTGAAGGTTTACATGTCACCGGATCAAGATCTCGAAACAAATAATACTTCCCATTATTGAACGTCAATAGCCGTAAGCCGCTATACTGCTTTAATGCAGGAGTTCTGTTCGATACGACTTCTGCCGCCCCAATGGGTAGAAAATCTTTGGAAAAAACTTCAACTGCATAACTGCTTGTGAGCACAACGTTTTTTCCCTCTACCTGGCCCGTCCTGTTGATATCTATGAATGACAAAAGTAATAAATATGAAAAGTAGACTATGATCGAGAACACTAGCACGTAGCCGATCCCAGACAATCTCCTTATCTGTAACACAATCAGCCTGACGGTATCAAACATTCTCAGTTTTGGAAAAAGGGCTTGGAAGACATAAGCCAGCAAAGGGACAAGTGAAATCCCTGCCAGGATCACTAAAGGCAGGTATATCTTTTTCAAAAAGAAAAATATCAGTTTCAGCCAGGAAAGTTCCGCATATTCCCAGATTGAAAAATTGATTTGAAAAGCAGGAATATTCATCGCGCCAAAGTAACCAGCAGCATAGAACCTTCCTGCTACCCATAAGATTGCAATAATGACCCCTGTAACACCACCGAGGATCGTCAAAATCTCTTGAATACTTATATCTCTGGTGGTCTGTTCCCTTGAGATTTTCCTGGCTGCATATCGTTTTGGCTGATATTGAAATCTTCTTGGCATATAACCACCTTACATAAGTCAACAAAATTAATAGCCAATGGAATCGCTCGAAACTAGCTGTTCACTATAAGCATACAGCCAAACCTCCCCGTGTGCAAGTGCAAGGAGATTACAACTCCGCCACTTTGATCGTGTTACTGTCGCTCTGTGAGTGCGAGTCGAATCCCAAGTGCAATCAAAATCCCAGCGGCGAAGCGTTGTAGGAACTGTCCAAAATGCGGTCGGCGGGTGAGCCAACCCCCAATCGTCCCGGAGGAATACCAACTACCAGCAGGAAACACAATCCAAAACCAGCAAAGGTCAAGCCCAGGATGACCATTTGTGATGTGACATCAGGGCCTCCCTTATCTACAAACTGAGGCAAAAACGCCAAAAAGAAAATGGCAATTTTCGGATTAAGAACATTGGATAATACCCCCTGCCAGAACACTTTGCTAAAACTGGTGCTCGCCGCTGAGGACTGTAAGTTGAAAGAACTCTTATCCCGCCAGGCTTTGATTCCAAGATAAACTAAATAAATTGCCCCAAGATATTTTACGATAAGAAAAGCAAATGCCGATGTCTGCAGGATCAATGTCAGCCCAAAGGCCGCTGCGGTGGTATGAACGAGAATCCCACAAATCACGCCAAGCGCCGAGAGCATCCCTGCTCTGCGTCCCTGGGTTACGCCACGGGTGATCACATAGAGCATGTCGGGGCCTGGCGCAATGATCAACGCCCATGAGACGCCGACGAACAGGATAAACTCTGTTGGTTCGATCATGATTCACTCATGTCGTTGCGAGGAGGGCGTTTTTCCCGACGAAGCAATCTCCTGTTTAACGAGAGGCTCTCGTTGAATAGAGTGCATCACTTAAGAGGAAATTACTTCGTCGCTCCTCGCAATGACATATAGTTACGGCAAGCATACAAGAAAACCCCTTTCCATGCAAGTACAAAGCGATTACAAGTTAAGACTTCGGAAGTCTGTTAGCTTAAACGCCTGCGGCCCGAACTGTTCAAGTCCGAGCCGCAGTATAGGTAAAGATATTCAT
>DAINRK010000536.1:0-3553 GCA_036741855.1 Anaerolineales bacterium | reverse complement strand
AACATGCCTTATCAGGAAGGACTGATCCGCGTCAAATTGGGTGCATCCTCACCGGCAGGCTCAGAGGTGCACAGAGAACATTTCCAGCGTGCAATTGAGATCTTCGAAAAGATGGGTGCAGTGCACGAATTGGAGATTGCAAAGAGATTGGAATCGGGTGAGTCTCGGCTATAGAGTCAATCGTATTTGGGTCAATCACGAAAATTGCATCACTACAGACGGGAAAGGAAAACAGACGATCGTGCGTACCTTGAATATCAATAGTTATTATCAGCAGCATGTGCTTCATCATTACAACCGTTTTGCAAACTTGTATGACCTGGGAGAGTTTATCCGCCGGGGAACTCGTCGCAAAGCTATGTCATTGAGCGGCTGGCAACCCGGAGAATGTGTCCTCGATTTATGTACCGGCACCGGTGACATGGCGATCACGCTTGCATCCCATGGAGCGAATGTGATCGGTATCGATATTGCACGCGGCATGTTGAGGCGCGCTTCCGCGAAAAGTAAGAATGTAACTACGTCCTGGCTCGAAATGGATGCCGCGGAACTGGCCTTTGCAGATCATTCCTTTCAAATCTCCATGCTTTCACTGGCGCTCCACCACATGCCAGTTCAAACCCAGTTGCAGGTCCTGAGGGAATTGTGCCGGGTGACCAGCCGGCGTATTGTGATTATTGAACCTGACATACCCGTGAAACCGGAATGGATACCTCTCTGGACTTTTGTGGCTTCCGTTATCGATGAGTCGGAGCATATGCATGAATGGGTACGTCAGGACTTTGCAGCCACATGTCAGATCGCGGGCTTGAAGGTCGAATCGATACATGGTACAACGTTTGGACTGCATCGCATCGTTATTTGCAATCCTTGAATTGAGGTTCCGAAAATGGAAATGGCGTCTGTTGAGATCAGATGAAGCGTGAGTTGGGAACATTCGAGCGCGCTCTGGTCATCGCCGACCGGCATGCGCCGTTTCACATTGTCAGTGTTCTTCGCCTTGAAAGTGCACCTTCCCCGCAAATCGTCCGGAATGCGCTGAAAGTTTTACAAAGCCACCATCCTTTCCTCTCCGCGCGTCTGCTGCAGGAAAAAGGGCGATATTATTTTGTACGGCTGATCGATCCGGGACTTCCTTTACATATCCTTCCGCGCTGGAACGATGGACACTGGGTACAGGTTGCCGAAGTGGAGTTGGGGAATCGGATCGACGTTCTAAACGGACCGTTATTCCGCTGCACGTATTTATACGATTCAACCCACGAACGCGCGGAAATTATCCTCACACTCTGTCATGCCATTGCGGATGCAGCTTCTACGGCGCGGCTCCTGCACGACCTCTTGAAGACCTGCGTTTCTTTCACGGATGAAAAAACGGTTCCGCTTCGTGGAACTGGCGAAGCCGTTGCGCCCCCGGTCGAGTCTCGTTTTCCGCCTGAGTTCCACGGACTGCGATTCGTCCTGCACGCGCTGAGATTTGGGCTCGGACAAGTGGTGGACGAGATTTCATATCGTATCCAAACGCGCGGCAAGCGGACTCCGCTACTGCACCAGCATCCCACACGCGGACGTATCCTCTCGATCCAATTGACGGAAGACCTCGTCGATGAGCTGTCCCGCCGCGCCCGCCAGGAAGAAGTAACCCTCAACAGCGCGCTCAATGCCGCGATGATGATTGCCGTCAATCGTGAACTCTATGCCGGCCAGCAAGCCCCCATGCAGACGTTTTCCTTCACGAATCTGCGTTCCTACGTGAGTCCACCGCTGAGTGACGAAGAACTGGCCTGCTATATTTCCATGTTGAGATATACAGTCAGGGTAAAGGGGGGTGTCGACTTCTGGACTCTGGCGCGGGACCTGCACAAGAAAATTTATGCTTCGCTCAAATCTGGCGATAAGTTTGTCGCCGCAGCAATGACCGAATCGCTGATCAGGATAATCACCGAACTCAAATCATTCCGCATGAGCACAACTGCGCTGAACTACAACGGAGTCCCGCCGATTGAAGCCAGTTATGGAAATATAAAAGTAACGGAGATCCACGGTTTTGTATCTGCCTATGACCTGGGCCCTGAACTCTCCGCGCAGGCGCAGCTCTTCAACGATCAGCTAATTTGCGACTTTATCTATCTAGATGCAGATATGACCCGCGACGAGGCAATTGCGGTTTCAGAGGAGATACGGACGATCCTGTTACATGCTGTGGGGAAGTGAAAGTTATACCTTCGATGCCAGCCCCGTCCTGCCCCCCCCAAATCCGACAATGAAAATTTTGAATCCGCATTCAGGCGTTATCTTGTCGGATTTGGGGGAGGATCTATCGAAAGTCCCAACGGAAAATCGTTGGAGGGGGTGTGAAACGCGCGTCACGACAGGCACAATTTACACCGATAAGTTATTCACCGGTCAACCCGAGATGGCGGGGTTGGGTATCTATCACTATGGCGCACGATTCTATTCACCCAAACTAGGCAGGTTCTTAAGTCCAGATAGCATTGTGCCAAGTTATGCCAATCCACTTAAAGATTTTACGCATCATATTGTTCACCTGAATAGCACGAAGTGGCTTTCACGGCCTTTTCCACATAGAGAAGCCAATCCAAGCCAGAGCTAGCCCTAGAGGGATGTTCGTGATTACGCCAACAACCTGACCAGCCAAGCGAGGCAGCCACTCCGCGATGAAGAAACTGAAGAAGAAACCGGCTGTTCCAATGAGCAGTAAAATGCCTGCCCATCTCGGAAACACGCCGGCCCGAACAGTGGCGATCGCGGTCAGAAGCAATCCCAGACTTAATGCGATGCCGAGCAGGAAGGCTGTAAGGCTATTTTCGAAGGGTCGGTCGAAGGAAGAGTAGAGAAGAGGAGGCGCAGATACGACAACGAAAAGGAGTACTCCGGTTTGCAACAACACATGGCCTATGAGACCAAGCTGGCCTGCCATATCGGCTTGCCTGGCATACATGGCAGGAAGGGATAAGAGAAGCAATATGGATGCGGAGAGCATAAGGGCGTTAGCAAGCGGCGGTAATTGCTGGGTGATTTCCGGCGTTGATAACGCAATGAAAAGTGCAGCTACAAGAAGTACTGCGCCAACGATTAGCAGCGGCCCGCTCCATCGAATTGCCGTGTTAGTCATGAGTCATCCTCCAGAATTAGCAACAAGATTACTGATCATGCCACCCCTTCCAGGCGATCATGCTTGCGCTGATAAGCAGCAGCACCCATCCCAGCAATTCGGTCGCGTTGGTAACGGGAATTACAATGAATAGGAGAGCCAAGAGAAAGAGGACAACCGCCCATTTAGGCGACCTCCCATCTTGCCAGAGGGCAACCGTAAACAGGATCCATCCCATGATTTCGCCCACTCCGGAGAGGCCAAAGAAGGTGAGACCAAGACCGCTAAAATTGGAATTCACCACGGCAATCACCTCTTGATTCCCATGCTGGTATAGCTTCGCAATTACAGGCCCATTGACCGCAAAAAATCCTGCAAATGGGAGAAACAGCGCAATTCCCCCTATTTGGGGTGTCGGTAGCGTCTGGGACATGGGAA
>DAINRK010000535.1:0-3555 GCA_036741855.1 Anaerolineales bacterium | reverse complement strand
CTCTTGAACTGGGCATTTTTCTCGCCGTCACTGAAGGAATCCTGTTAGGCTCGTGGGCTTTATATAATATCTATATCCGCATCGCCCGCGCGGGCGGCAGGTTTGTGGACGTTGCACTATGGGTGCTTGCTTCACTTCTGACAAGCACCTACACTTTCTGGGCATGGTCAATACTGGATCTTAACCGCTTATTAATTTCAAAGTTTTTGTATCTCGGTGAAGCACCAGTCGAATTCGCCTGGAGTTCACGATCCAAGCAGATACGCAAGATATGGGAGAAATCGAAAAAAGCAGGCTCCATCTAACGAAAATAAGATACATATCTATGATGTAAAGGCTCACCAGCAATGGTGAGCTTTTTCCTTATTATGGATGAATCGCATGTCCATGTTCTATAGAAAGAAAATTGTCCATGCTACAATGAGTTGACAATCAATTTTTTTCGAGGCTGCTCATGAATCACTTCGTCGAAATCCGCTCGTACAATCTAAAGCCAGGCACGCGGGACGAGTTTCACAGGCTCTTCATCGAAGAGGCATTTCCCATGCTCAAGCGTTGGAATGTGGACGTGGTGGCTTATGGTCCTTCACTACACGACGAGAACTCCTACTATCTGATGCGCCGCTTTGATAGCCTTGCTCAGCGCGAGCAAAGTGAGGACGCCTTTTATAGCAGCGATGAGTGGAGACAAGGCCCGCGTGAGGCGATTGTGTCATTGATAGAGAATTACACAGAGGTTGTGCTTGAGCTGGATGAGGCTACTTTGCAGGGGTTGCGAAAGTAGAATCATGCTTATTCCCAACTAAGCCTCATTGTTGCGGCATGCAAGCAGGTTGGCTCATCAACCAGTCAATAGCAGGTTGGGGAATGATTTCATCCACGATAACAGTTAATTCCCATGCTACGTCCACTCGTTCATCGGGATCAATCCTGTCATCGTATATTTGCCCGGTGCGGTCCGCATAAAAAGCAGTTGTTAACGCAATCATAGCGCCATCGTTTAAGAAAAATCCTGCATTGGCAGTGGGTACACCATAGGTATATAGACCGAAACTACGAGTGTGAGGACGTCCGCGAAACGCTACAACCACGGACTCACCAGCACTTGCAGTATTCATCCCGGTCAATACGGCTACAGGAGGGGAAGCCGCCTTCAATTGATAAGCCGGCCCATTGACGTGAGTCTGTGCATATTCCTCTACCAATGCCTGACCATCCTGATAAGACCAGACCATCTTGTTGCCATCTGCATCCACAAATGCTCCGATCTCGCCTTCACCCAGGATGGGTCCGAGCCCGGCCAGCATAGGCCCCATACTACCCCCAGTATTCTCGCGCAGATCTATAATCCATCCGCAAACATCCTGTGCATCCAGGTCGCGAATGAGTTGCTGTATCATGGTGGCGTATTTACTATCCTCACTATCCCGGGCGCTCCCGTATCTCTCAATCTCAATAAAGCCTATTTTATCCAGCAGCAGTTTGCCACGAGGCAGGGGACTATCATTTACCGTCATCTGCTCCACTTCAGCAACCATCTCAGGCGTTCGAAAGTGGCTATGATGATCTCCTAATTGGTTTAAGGCATACATAATCGCATCATATGTATCCGTAGAAGTTTGTGCATGTTCTGCCATCTTAAAGGCGCTTGTATACAGCGCCTCCCAATCTATATGATACCGATGAAGAGAGTTGTTCTTCATAATATCCAAAGCTTCTTTTAAGTAAGCAGCTGCCTCAGGCGAGATCGGCAGTAACTCTGGGGTCGTGGTGGCTGACGGTAGGACTCTGGCAGTTGGCACCGTAAGTGTAGATGTGGGAATGATGGGTGTTGACGTGGCTATAGAAATGCTTGCGTTACCGCAGCCCGTGATTAACACGCCCACCAATATCGAATCAACTGCAATTAACAGCATCTTGTGCATTTGTGGCCCTAACTTTCTCAAATTGCAATGTATGATTTTCTATTGAAGAAAATCAGCATCCATAGTGAATACAACTATATCTACGGTGTATTAACTTCAAGGTAGCATTTTGTTCTATAGACTTTAGTTATCCCGCCGTGTACAGATTTGTTCTTCTTAATGGAGGAGTATAGAGCCTTTGTTTGAAAGGTAAGGTATGAGAAAGTAAACTGTTTTTGCCTGATATTCCCTGGGTGTTCATTGTGGCTGAGAAGCGGCTTCTAATGGATACTCGACAATCAGCCACGGAAACCATGGTCCTGGCTCTGCGGCAGTCGTCTCAAGGTTGGTAAATTCTTCTGCCCGTCGTGCATCGTCATAATGAGTGAGCAGGCCATGTTCATTGAAGGTCAGATTCATCTGCTGATAATCCGTTTCAAGATGGTTGCAGAGAAAAGAGTGGTTGACATTGCCATGTTCCACATTAAGAAGTTCATAACCCAGGGCGTGTTCAATAGAGAGCTTTTGCGGCTTAAGTAATAGTAGATATAGCCCTGTCTGCCCCATGCCCGGATCAGGTCCCGCGGCCTCCAGGCACTCATCGAGGTAAGATGCTGGGATACTAATACCTAGTAGTTTTATCTGTGGGATCGACTGTAAATAGCGCCTGTAATATTCCTGTGCATCGTCTACATTTAGCCACACATTCGGCCAGCCAAAGCGGTCTTCATTGAAGGCCGTGTTGACCCAATCTTGCATCTCTTTGAATTCCATATTCGTGAGTCCCAGACGTGTTTGAACAGCAAGCCGTGTTTCATCTGGGTAAGACGTCCAGGGTAGCGCCCAAGTGTTCGGATAGATCGGACTCACACAGGTACTGATACTCCAGATCGTTGAAGGGAGAAAGGTCGCGCTGTACGTTGGACGATCTACACCTTGCACCAAGTAGTAGCCGCCAAGGTAGTGGTTCATAACTGCTCCTTATCTATTTAAGTCGAGAGCGTTGTAGTTTGTATGTGTGTATATGGCTATTCAAATAAAGAGCATATCTCAAAATCGTCCAGCAAATATAAGTCCGGGTCTGATCATGGAGTGGGTGTTGCGCCCAAAGCTGGTATCGGTGTATCCACAAGGATACATCCTATTCCATCATAGGTGAAATCATTGACCACGGCACCATCCAAACTCACAAGAACTCTGGCAGGGAAAGTTATCGGGCTTGGGAGATCGCAGGTCAATAACGATGTATTAACCGGATTCACAGCACAGGCAGTCTCCTGCTCAGCGACCTGAACGGTCAGGATCTTATCTGTTAAGTCTGGAGCTGGTTCAACCATTCTAAAACTGATTAAGCCTAACGTCTCATCACACAGCGTTACAGCACCTGTGAGCAGAGGTGCTTGGGCCGTCGGGGATATTTCTGCAGTTGGAGAGACCTGAATTGTTGGAGTTAGTGTTGGAGATGGGGTCGAGACAGCGAGGGGTGGAGATGTACTGACAGGCGCTATCGTCGAAGTAGGTTGGGAAGCTATGCCACAGAACTGTGAGTCCAGTTCTTGCTTTGAAGCGGAATATAGAGTCGATTCGGTAGAAAAATTTCCAGGGACAGCAGGCTGTCTTACTGTTCCATCGGGGCACGCATAGAAACACT
>DAINRK010000534.1:0-3556 GCA_036741855.1 Anaerolineales bacterium | reverse complement strand
CGCGTGGAGGGAAGTTTCGTGCCACCTTTCAATTCTCCGTGCAGGATTGCCGCCCGCATGTGGGTATACAGCTGTTGGTAAAGTGGAGCGTCCGAAGTTGGAGCAAAGGGAGTCTCTCCGAGGCTGGACATATTCCTCCAGGTAGATAGACCAAACTAATTTAGTTGTTTGTAGTGCGTTCTGATTGCAGATTGATAAGCTTGAACTTTTCGGTTAATAATTTTAGCATCAACCCTGCACGCCAAAAGGCGACCGCTGCCATCCCATGTGCGAGCACGGCAAACAGGGGTGGGGTTTGATACGTGTAATAAATCCAGCATTGACGCGTGGTGCCCCACAGCTCGAGATAATATCCAAGCCCTGATCCTGCAATAAATGTGAGCAATGCAAAGCGATAATCGGTGGGAGTGAGGATTAGGAGAATGCAAAGGATGAGCGCGAGCCAGGTAAAGGATTTGTTGAATGTTGGGGCAATGAAGAGCAGCATGAGGGTCAGGAAAGAGGCGAAGGTAATCCAGTAAAAGATTCTAAACACAAAGGGCACGAAGGTCACCAGGGGTTTTCCTTCGTGTTCCTTAGTGACCTTCGTGGTTAAGAAAATCAACCCGCGTGTTATTCGATCAATGGAGAGGCTCGCGATGGGCCAGGCGGGGATGATCCAAAGGGGCGGGCGTTCAGCGGTGTAATAGAACCATAGGTTGGTTTGTGTACCCCATGATTCAATTGCCAGCCCACCACAGATGCCAACGAAGATGATCAACAGGTCGGTTTTGATATTGGCATGGGTGATGATGGTAACGGACATAAAGCCAAAGATGCCAAGCAGCAGCCAGTCGATGTAGTGCCACCACTCGCCGTTCCAATCGACGTAGGAAAGATATTCTTCTGCCAGCGGCCACCAGATGTAGACGATAAGGAATATGGTAACGAAAAACCCGCCCAGCAGAATGCTGCTGTCGCGGGTCCAGAGTCTTGTGAGTGCGATGCGGAGCGATGACATGAGCGGCATTATACCGCTTCATACTTTGTGCAATTGCCTGCCAGATCAAACGCCTCCATAATGAAGTATAGCATCCAGGCTTCCTGGCATCGTCGACACTTTGTTACAATCACCTTCTATTTTATTGGATCGCAAATGTGTGCGTAAACAAATGACTTTAACAAGCAAACCCTCCTGATCCTTCGGCACGGCTGTGCCGGCAGAGGATAGGGAGGGTTAATTCTATTGCAAGCGCGGCGATACGCTGGGCTGAGATTTGCACTTGACAAATAGATCCAACCACTGTATTATACCGATAGGTTAATTAACCAAACAGTAAAATAAGGAAGTTCAATATGACGAGGAGAAATGATGACAAACTAGACCTGACTTTTGCCGCCCTGGCGAATTCCACGCGGCGGGCGATCCTGGCCCGTTTGGCAAATGGTGAAGCGACTGTCAACGAACTTGCAGCCCCTTTTAATATGAGTCTGCCCGCCATTTCCAAACACATCAAAGTTTTGGAGCGCGCCGGGCTGATCACACAGGGGCAAAAAGCGCAATATCGCCCCTGCGTTATTGACCCAAAACCGCTGCAGGAAGTTTCCAGGTGGACAGAACAGTACCGTCATATTTGGGAGGCGCGCTTCGACCAAATGGATGACTATATCAATCAACTCAATAAAAAAGGAGCTAAAAAATGAGTAATAGGACCATTTCAAAAGAAGATGCCGTGGTAATCGAACGCACGTTCAATGCAGGCGTAGACCTTATCTGGCAAATGTGGACGGACCCCGAACACTTCAAAAATTGGTACGGTCCAACAGGCTTCACCGTACCTGTTGCCAATATGGATTTACGCGTCGGCGGTAGACGCCTGATCTGCATGGCATCTCCTGATGGCCGTATGAAGATGTGGACGACCGGTGAATACAGGGAAATCGTTCCTACTGAGCGTCTCGTTTACACCGAAAGTCCGGCTGATGAAAACGGCAACCTGGTTTCGCCATCTGCCATGGGGATGCCCGACGGATATCCTGCTACGACCGAGATCACAGTGCTGTTGGAAGACCTCGGCGGGCGTACAAAAATGCTGCTGAAACATGCCGGCGTACCCGCGGAATCAGGCGCAAACAGAGGCTGGGAACAAGCCTTCGACAAGCTGGCAAACTACATCGAAACTACTTTCAAAAACAAAACCTAGGGCAGGGTGATTAGGTAGTATTTACAATATGTACCAACATTTCAGGGCAACTATGCGAGGTATCACATGGTTGCCCTGAAAATTTATTGCACAGATAGGAAGGATATTCGACGGCGAACTATCATTTCGAAGGTTTTGTCCATACTACCGCCGCGCGGCGTGCTTCGCTTGTAAGTCAAAATTCAAATATCGAGTTTACACACTTATGTGGCACTCTGTAACTCGGCGAGGATCGCGTCTTCGGTTGCGTAATCAAATTCCTTTGGATCGTATTTCTCCGGGGGGGTTGCCCATTGCCATTCGACCGTCCGGCGCAGTGCTTCCTCCTGAGACACAACTTCCATATAGCCCAGCTCCGCGCGGATGCGAGTAGTATCCACCACCCAATGATGCTCGTAATTACCGCCGCCAACGTCGAGGCGACCAGGGGGCAGAACAACGATGCGGCCTGCCCAGCCGGCCGCGCGGGTCACGCGTTGTGTCCATTCCAAATAGGACAGCCCGTCCGGTTCTGCCACGTTGTAAATCCGTTCCCTGGCTTGCTCCTGAGTGACGGCGAGTACGGTTGCCCAGGCCACATTCTCCGCATACCCGCGTGACCAGCGCCAGCGGGCAACTTTTTCATCGAGCGGAATGACTTGACGATTGTCCATCATGCGTTTGACCAAATCAAATGTTCGTCCGCCATCGTTTGGACCATAGATCATTGGATAACGTAAAATCGTACCAGGGAGATCGGGGTCACTCATCACGACCTGTTCGACCCAACGCTTCTCGTATTCTTCATTATGAATGGAAAGGCTCTCGCGTAATGGTGCATCTTCGGCAAGTGGAATAGGATCCACTTGCCCCGGCTCTGTGCCATGCAGACGTCCAAAAACGCGATACACATCACTGCTGCTTGGCACGACGACCCGCTTCGCAATTCCTTTGAAAACACGCATGAGCATTTCTGCATCCTGCCGGGTGAAGGCCAGCATATCCAATACCGCATCGGGAGCCATCTGTTTGAATTCATCAGTGAATTCATCTAATTTGCGGCGCTCGCCAAGGATGCGGTTGACCCCTGGTGGCAGATCAAGCTGGTGTTTCCCTCTATGAAATATTGTGACTTGATGCCCCTGTTCTACGAGGTAGCGTGTGGTGAAGGGACCCGTGAGGCTGGTGCCACCCAGGATTAAGATTTTCATGGTTTGTCCTTATATCGCTTCTCTATTCATTCTGTGCGGCGTGGACCCGCCCTATCCAATCCCATGCCTATAGAACAGGGCCCATGCTATTTTATCCTCGTCGATCCCGAAATTTTTGGAAAGGGACTTTGCGAGTGTCTTTGTCTCCAGCACGACTTCCTGCTTACCTGCTTTATTAAAACC
>DAINRK010000533.1:0-3566 GCA_036741855.1 Anaerolineales bacterium | reverse complement strand
GATAAGTATCGAGGTGCTCGATTACATCCGCGCGGATCGAATGCGCCTTCTGACGCCTCTCGCGCCAGTTGGGCAGCGTTTCAAGGGCATTGACACGTCCCTTCACGCGGCGTTCGGCATTCGCATCTAATGCGATTTGAAGTGTAGGATTTGCAATAGCCTTGCGAATGCGTGCGCGAAATTCTGTTGTGCTCACGTTAGCTTGGCTTCCTTCCGATATACAGCCCGCGTCCACTCAAGCCCTTGGGGTCATGGGTTACGCTCAAGCCTGCACCTCGAAATGCATCTATATAATCCTTGTGTGAAAACAATCCCATTTCATGAATTTCAATGCTGTGTTTGATCCCTTTTGGTGTGCCAATCAAATATTGAAATTCAAGCCTGGAAATGTTGCCTCTGCGCGAAGCATGGCTGATGCGGGTAATTTTCAAATTGGGCCGATTGACCGTGAGCATACCTGTATGACCAGGGGTCCATTGTTTTACCGTGAACCAGGGTTCGATCAATAGAACGCCACCTGAAAGGAGATGGCGAGATATTGTCTTAATAGCTTTTTGTAAACGCGATTTTGTTTTGACATAACCGATGGAACTAAAAAGGCACACAACGACATCGAATTGCTTGCCCAAATTGAAATCTGTCATGTCGCCCTGATGGAAACGAATCTTCGGATGCTTCCTGCGGGCAATTGACAGCATCTTTGGGTCAAGGTCCAGACCCTCCACTTCATAATACTTGCTCAGTAAACCCGCGTGACCGCCTGTTCCACAGGCCACATCCAACAGAAGATTTCCCTCAGATCGTTTGTGCTTTTGTATGAACTTGTGTGCCTTCTCAGCTTCTTTGGAATAATCTTTTCCAAGTGCAGCATAAATCTCATCGTAATACTTTTCTGATTCTAAAAACATTTTTCCTCAACGTCTCAACGATGATTGAGAATTTCCGCAATATGCATTACTCTTTGCTTTTTCTTCTGCCGGTGCAATCCGCCGGCGATATGCATGAGGCAGCCCGTCTCTGTCAAAACGAGCGTCGGCGATTCTGTCTTTTCCAAATTGCTGATCTTCCGTTTTAACCATTCCGCGGAAAGCTCAGGATGCTCGACCGAAAAAATCCCACCAAAGCCACAACATGATTCGGCTTCTGGTAGTTCAACAATCGTCGCACCTTTTACCTTTTCAAGTAGTGCGCGCGGCTGGCGACTAATGTTCATGCCGCGCAATGCATGACAGGATGGATGATAGGTGATTGTTCCGTTCCAGGTAGCATCCAAATCTGTGACACCAAGTTTGTCCACAAGATATTCGGTAAATTCATAAACACGATTTCCCACTGCTTGTGCACGCAGCAGCCAGGCGGGATCATCTGCGAATAATTCTGGATAGCCATGTTTGATCATGTGTGCACATGAACCAGAAGGAATGACGATATCTCCTGTAGTCGATTCGAATACACTTATTGTATGTTCCACAATCGGACGCGCCTCTGAGCGCAAACCCGCGTTAAAGGGAGGTTGCCCACAGCAGGTTTGATCATGTGGAAACTCCACGTCAATGCCGAGGCGGCGCAGAATGTTTACGATGGCTTCACCAGTTTGAGGGTAGAAAGAATCGACAAGACAGGAGATGAAAAGCTGCGCTGTGGTCATGAGTCAATTGTAATATGATTTCATAATCAAAGTCCCAAATATCTAATGCTGAAAGTTTGGTATGATTGCCAGCCATGAATACATTCCGCACTTCTCTACCTGATGGTTTTAATTTGCCTGCTCGTCTCACCCGTCTCAGCGAACTGGCTTACAACTTGTGGTGGACGTGGCAGCCTGAGTCGGCTCGCGTATTCGGCCGTCTTGATTACGATCTGTGGGAACGCCTTGGCCATAACCCAATTCGACTCTTGCGTGAGATCGGCCGCCCGCGCTTAAGCCAGGCATCCAAAGACAAGGAATATCGTACTCTTTATGATCGCGTGTTCGCGGATTTTGATTCGTATATGAGCCAGACCGACACATGGACGAGTCAGCACCATCCTCAATTGGCTGCCCGCCCGATCGCATATTTCTCGATGGAGTTCGGTTTGCATGAAACACTCCCGATCTACTCGGGTGGTCTTGGTGTGTTGGCTGGTGATCACCTCAAAGAATCAAGTGATCTGGGATTGCCTTTGATCGGCATTGGCTTCATGTATGCCCAGGGTTATTTCTCTCAACGCATTTCTGAAGATGGCTGGCAGGAAGCGCTCAACAATATGCTGGATTTCAACAACCTGCCCGCGCTTCCCGTTTTGAATGACTCGGGGGATCGGATGACTGTTGAAGTTGAATTCCCTGATCGAACGGCGACTCTGGGGTTATGGGAAATTCGTGTTGGACGCGTTCCGCTTTATCTGCTCGATTCAAATCTGGACCCGAATACTGATCCCGACAAACAGTTGACCGCGCGCCTGTATTGGTCTGACTTGGACCGTCGCGTGATGCAGGAACTTCTGCTTGGCGTTGGTGGAGTTCGCGCTATTCGTGCCTTGGGCTATAACCCATCTGTCTGGCACATGAACGAAGGACATGCTGCGTTTTTAACTCTTGAACGCGCACGTGAATTGGTGGCAGCAGATCAAACCTTCGAACAGGCACTGGAAAAGACGCGTGAGCAGAATGTATTCACCACACATACGCCTGTGCAAGCGGGGAACGATGAATTCCCCTTGTGGCTAATTGAAAAATATCTTTCTGCAATCTGGCCCCAACTGAATTTGACTCGCGAACAATTCTTCGATATCGCACGCCATCAGATGCCGCAAGGTGAGATGTTTGGGATGGGGGTTCTGGCATTACGAAATGCGGAGGGACGCAATGGTGTATCTGAACTGCATGGACAGGTCGCGCGCAAGATGTGGCATTTTCTGTGGCAGGATAAAACGGAGGCTGAAGTACCCATCACGCATGTGACGAACGGTGTTCACGTTTCAAACTGGATGGCGCGCAGATTGATCAATCTGTTCAAGGAATATATCAAAGAAGATTGGCTGGATCATCTTGATGAGCCGGATATCTGGGAGAATATTGATGATGTTCCTGATGACGAACTATGGGAAGTGCGCCAGCATCTCAAACGTAAGCTCGCGTTCTACATGCGCGAGCGCGTACGCGACCGATGGACAGTGGGTGGCTTCCACCCTGTTCAGGTTGTGTCTTCGGGTGTATTGATCAACCCCTATGCGCTGACGATTGGTTTCGCGCGTCGCTTTGCAACGTACAAGCGGGCGAGCCTGGTTTTATCAGACGTTGATAGGCTATTACATATTATCAATCGTCCGAATATGCCAGTGCAGATCATATTTGCAGGCAAGGCACACCCCGCTGATGACCCTGGCAAACAGTTGATCCAACAAGTGTATCGACAGGTCAAGCGTGCAGAAACAGGCGGACGGATCGTCTTCCTCGAAGACTATGATATGAATCTGGCGCGTTATCTTGTTCAGGGCGTGGATGTGTGGATGAATACGCCGCGCCGACCGATGGAGGCCAGCGGCACATCGGGAATGAAAGCTGCACTGAACGGCGCGCTCAA
>DAINRK010000532.1:0-3569 GCA_036741855.1 Anaerolineales bacterium | reverse complement strand
GGCAGGCATTCCGCACTGTCCGATTTGTGGTCGGGAAGTGGCAAAACAGTCTGCACAGGAGATCGTGGACAAGATCGAAAATTTGCCGGATGGTACCCGCGTTTTGGTCCTCTCTCCACTTGTGCGCGCACGCAAGGGGACGTATCAGGCAGTCTTTGAAGAGATACGGAAAGCAGGCTTCACCCGAGCCCGCGTGGATGGATCTGTCTCTTCGCTGGACGATGAAATCGAGCTTGACCGATACAAACAACATACTATCGAGGCGGTTGTAGACCGCCTCGTGATTTCAAATAATGGGGATAAAGAAGAGCGGAAGTCCGCCCGTTCACGGTTGACCGATTCGGTGGAGACCGCGCTCAAGTTTGGTGAGGGATATGTATCCGTTAATCTGGTGGATAAAAAAGAGGATGTTCACTTTTCTGAACACCTGGCGTGCCCGGAGCATGGCACCACGATCGCTGAAGTGGAACCGCGTACGTTTTCGTTTAATACGCCACAAGGCGCGTGCCCGGATTGTCAGGGACTCGGCTCCAAACTTGAGATTGACCCCGACCGTATCATCCCTGATACAGATCTTTCTTTTAACGAGGGGGCGATTGCCAGCATGGAGTGGAGCGGACCGAAAGTGGAGGGTGGCTACTACTGGCAAAGTTTGATCAACGCTGCAAAGGCATACAAGATTGATCTGGATAAGCCTGTCAAGGAATTGAGCAAGGATCAATTAAGAATTATCCTATACGGCACAGGTGACAAACAAATCCAGATGACTTACCAGAGTTCCAATGGCAATGAATTCAAGTTCTCGCGCGCCTTTGAAGGAGTGATCACGAACCTCGAACGGCGTTATCGCGAGACGAACTCGGAATACATCCGCGAGAAGATCAGCGAGTTCATGTCCGATCGTCCCTGCCCAACATGCAAAGGCAAACGACTCAATCCTGCCGCGCTGGCCGTCACTGTGGATGATGTCAATATTGTGGAAGCAAACTCCTGGCCGGTATTGAAAACGCTGGATTGGGTGAAGAAGATCGGTGGAAAAAATTCACCACTTACATCAAAACAAAAGGCGATTGCAGAACGAGTGATCAAGGAGATCAGTGAACGATTGGCTTTCCTTGTCAATGTAGGATTGGATTATCTAACGCTCAATCGCTCCGCAGTGACGCTATCCGGCGGCGAAGCGCAGCGAATTCGTTTGGCAACTCAGGTCGGCTCAAGATTGGTTGGGGTGTTGTATGTATTGGATGAACCGTCCATCGGCTTGCACCCACGCGATAACTCAAGGTTGCTTGATACACTCAAAGGCCTGCGCGACCTGGGCAACACAGTTCTGGTCGTTGAGCACGACGATGAAACCATCCGTGAAGCGGACTGGGTGATCGATTTAGGTCCCGCCGCGGGTGAACACGGCGGTCAGATTATTGCAGAGGGCACCCCCAAGCAGATCCTGGCGCACCCAAAGTCACTCACAGGTCAATACCTATCGGGGCGTAAACAGGTGGAAATTCCGAAGGAGAGGCGGGAAGGGAACGGCAAATCGCTGAGGATCGTCAATGCATCCGCAAATAATCTGAAAGGCATCGATGTCACGATTCCATTAGGGGAGTTGGTTTGTATTACTGGTGTCTCTGGTTCAGGCAAGTCCACGTTGATGAGCGATATCTTATATAGCGCGCTCGCATCCAAACTGATGGGTGCGCGTACACAGGCAGGCGAACACGAGCGCATCGAAGGGGTTGAGCATCTCGACAAAATTATTAACATCGACCAATCGCCGATCGGGCGTACACCGCGCTCGAACCCTGGAACGTATACGAGTTTGTTCGATGAAATAAGAAAGTTATACGCGGAACTGCCTGAGAGCAAAGTGCGCGGCTACAAACCAGGGCGCTTCTCCTTCAATGTGCACGGCGGGCGCTGTGAAGCCTGCCAGGGACAGGGCGAACTGCGGATCGAGATGCAGTTTCTGCCGGATGTGTATGTGCCTTGCGATATCTGTCACGGTAAACGCTTCAACCGCGAGACCCTACAGGTCTTGTTCAGGGACAAATATTCGATTGCCGATGTGCTGGATATGACCGTGGACCACGCATTGGAAGAGTTCGCGAACTTCCCACCCATGTTCAATAAGCTGAAGTTATTACAGGAAGTGGGCTTGGGCTACGTGCGCATCGGTCAGCCCGCGACGACTCTTTCTGGCGGTGAGGCACAACGCGTAAAGCTCTCGAAGGAACTCTCGCGCCGCGCAACGGGGCGGACATTATATGTTTTGGATGAACCATCCGTTGGCTTGCACGCAGCGGACGTGCACAAATTGATCGAGGTCCTGCAGAGGCTGGTCGATGCCGGGAACTCCGTCCTTATCATCGAACACAACCCGGACATTGTAAAAGTCGCGGACTGGTTGATTGACCTGGGTCCCGAAGGTGGCGATCGAGGCGGTGAGTTAATAGCCGAAGGAACACCGGAGCAGGTTATCAAGGTGAAGAAGTCTTACACGGGACAGTTCTTAAAAGCGCATATGAAGTAGAGTACATTTGAATGTTGGGGGATATCTAAGATAGAGTAATAACTCGGTCCGGAACGCGAACACTCACACCGGGTGTGAGCGCAGGTGTATTACGATTGAGTGATTTCTACGACATTCAATATATTTACTTGTACGATTCATCCATTCGCAGTATTTGTGAGAGCCACACTTCCACTTGAAACGAAAATTTCCCCAAATCCACAAATTCAGGTAGAATTATTTCACTATGCAAGAGGGAAACAACCTCAGGCATAGGCTTTGATTATAGGACTATCAGTACCATGCTGAACCAAAAACCACCGAATACATCGAATGTGCTCAACTCCTATCGAAAACGACGCCAGCAGCGAGGTCCATTTCTGGTGTACGGAGCCATCGCGTTGGTCGTGATCGGGGGAATCATGCTCATCGTCTGGCTCACCGGCCCTGGTCAGCCCTTAGGCGGATTATTCCCAACGGATACGCTCACGCCTACTTTGACCTTTACTCCGACAAATACATCGGCTCCAACCGACACGCCAACCATCACCCTCACCCCTACTGCAACGATCAGCCCCACGCCCTCTGGTCCTGTTGATTACATCATTCAGGAAGGCGACTCGCTGGATGCCATAGCCCAGCGGTTCAACCTGGGCGAGAATGGAATTCTGCTCATTCTGGACGCGAACCCTGAAATTGTCGCCCAACAAGGCGGCGTGATCTTCGTTGGGCAGACGATCAAGATCCCTCCTCCCGGAACCGTTCTGGCTACCCGGACACCCATCCCGGCTAGCCTGGGGCGTGGCACATTAGTGGAGTATCGAGTATTGCCCGGGGACACCCTGGCAGGCATCGCGGCAAGCTTCAACAGCATCGAGCAAAACATCATCGATCAAAACAATATAGAGAATGCCAATGCCCTGCAGGTGGGTCAGGTCCTGCAAATCCCTGTCAACCTAATAACAGCCACACCCACCTTACCACCCACATCCACACCGGTCACGCCCACACCCGTAGGTGGGCAACCAACTTCAACCACCGCGGCGACGAACGCCACTAG
>DAINRK010000531.1:3089-3583 GCA_036741855.1 Anaerolineales bacterium | reverse complement strand
TTTGGAGGCTGCGCCGCAGCGTTCAAAGAACACGATCCCAATATATTATGTTATGTGGTTGAACCGTCTGGGGCGGCTGTATTATCAGGCAAGCCGGTCACCAATCCCAACCATCGCATACAGGGTGGAGGATATTCCATGACAGAATTGTCGCTTCTCGATAAAAAATATATCGATGGTTATCTCCAGGTAACCGATGAAGAGGCGATGAATGTCGCCCGGCGCCTGGCAAAGGAAGAAGGTATTTTTGCAGGCTTCTCCTCGGGGGCGAATGTTGCTGCCGCGCTGCAATTACTGAAGAATGGACATCAGGGAAAAACCATCGCCGTTTTATTGCCCGATTCTGGTTTGAAATATCTCAGCACGGATTTGTGGGAATAAGAATCAATAACGAATTTCTGCTCGTGCAAATTCCTATTGTAATTGTAGAGTGTCATTCAATTGCATCAGCTGATGGACGCCAGCCGTTAAGCCTTTGATATACTGTACAAATG
>DAINRK010000531.1:2772-3079 GCA_036741855.1 Anaerolineales bacterium | reverse complement strand
TCCATAGCTTGAGCAGCTTGTACTTAAAGCCAGCTGTTGAGCATTTGATATACTGAACCAATGATCATCGAGTTCAGCGGCAAAATTTGGTATTGGCGTGGTCCTTCCCCTTTTTTCTTCGTTACCATTCCGGCAAAACAGTCCAGCAATATTAAAGCTATATCACAGCTCGTGACCTATGGCTGGGGAGTGATTCCAGTCCATGTTCGCATCGGCAAAACGGAGTTTACGACTTCTTTGTTTCCCAAAGATGGAAAATATATTGTGCCCCTCAAAGCGAGTGTCCGAAAAGCAGAAAATCTTGAAG
>DAINRK010000531.1:0-2762 GCA_036741855.1 Anaerolineales bacterium | reverse complement strand
CAATACAATAAGCACATTGTTCCAAAATAAGGAAAGGAGGCACGATATGAAAATGACAATTATCAACTCATTCCCAAATGTCCTTTCGAGCGCGCCTCCAGCAAATAAGTTGTAGTAACGATTTCGGTCGTTCTCTTTGACTCATTCAACCGCAGGCGTAGCTCAGCCTGCGGTTTTCGATTCTCTAATCATCGCAGGTGCGGCCCTGCGATTTTATTCTCCGCAGGATGGTTTAGTAGACCTCTCGCAAACGTACTTTACCACAGAGATTATGAGTTTTCTCAACGGTCTCAGTCCAGGCAAAGAGTCACGTAGGCAGGAGATCCATTCCAGGAAAATAAAGAATGAAAATTGCTTTAAACGTAGATGCAGAAGATTTGGAAGTACAAAATTTCGTAAAGCTCAGAAGCAAAAAGCGCAAGCTGACCGGCAAACAGTCGGTCCGCCAGCTCCGCGCTGGAAATGATTCAGACCCCAATGCAAAATTTGCGAACCCCGACCTGAACCAGCTCTCCAAAATGGGCTTTCTCGACGAGTTGATCTCTGGTATCAAGACCGGGAAAGAGGCTTCGGTGTTTCTTGGCAGGAATTCAGATGGATTTGTCGCGGTAAAAGTATATACTGATCTGCGGGTGCGGTCCTTCAAACATGATGAGGCGTACAGAGCAGGCAGGTACATCGGCGATTCAAGGATCGAAAAGGCGATCGAACAGGGCAGTCAGAAAGGTCTCGACGCTCACCAGATCCTTTGGGTGCAGGAAGAGTTCAGGCAGATGAAACATCTTCATCAGCACGGCGTCAGCGTACCGGAGGCAATTGCCGTCAACGGGATTTCGCTGGTGATGGAATTCATCGGTGATGAAAACGGAAACCCTGCACCGCGCATCTCCGATCTGAAAATGGGAACGGAGGAGGGGGAGGAAGCCTTCAGGCAATCGGTCGAGCATTTGAAGCGCATCGTGAGCTCAGGCAGAGTACACGGCGATTATTCCACGTTCAATATTCTCTGGCACGAAGACCAGGCGGTTGTCATTGACTTTCCGCAAGTGATCGAAATGAAGCATAACCCGGGTGCGAAGGCTCTCCTTGAAAGGGACGTCCACTCGTTGTGCCAATCCTTCAGGAGGCAGGGCGTTCATGCAGACGAGGGTAAAGTACTACGAGAAATCCGTGCAGGTTAAAAGGAGAAAAATGAATTCATCAAATCCCAAAAGTGACTTTGTACACGTCAACGGGATCCGCCTCCATTATCTGGACTGGGGCGGATCCGGCCCGACGTTGATCTTTCTCACCGGAATGGGCTGCTCCGCTTACCTCTTCGGCAAAATTGCCCCGCGCTTTACGGACGCGTTCCGCGTCCTGGCCCTCACCCGCCGCGGACAGGGCGATTCCGACTACCCGGAAACTGGCTACGACGCCGACACGCTCACAGAAGATATCCGTCAGTTCATGGATTCATTGAACGTCGAAAAAGCCATCCTGGCCGGTCACTCGCTGGCAGGCGTGGAACTGACTCATTTTGCCGCCACGTACCCGGCCAGGGTCGAAAAATTGATCTATATGGACGCATTGGATGACCGAAGAGGATTTCCCGCGATTCGTGAACAAAATCCGCTCAGTAAAATAGAAATGAAGAAGGAGGAACGCTTCCCGCGTACGTTGGAGGAATATATTGCCAACATGAAACGGGACTATCCCGACTTCGCAGAAATATGGAGCGACCTCTGGGACGAGGAAATCTCCCATGGTGTGAAAGTGAACGAGGATGGGGTCTTCATCGACAAAATGCCCGCCTCCATTGAAAAAATGATGCAGGAGATGGCTGTTGGGTATATCCCTAAAAAAGTGGAGGCCCACATACCGATCCTCAGCTTCGTCGCGTGGAAAACGCCGAAATTATCGGACGCTTACACAGAGGAACAAAAAGCCTCCTTTTACGAATTCCGTCGAAACGTACATGAACCTTTTGGAAAGTCCTTGATCTCTGAATTCCGAAGCAGATTTCCTCACGCGACCATCGTAGAGATTCCCAACGGACACCACTACTGTTTCATCGCACAGGAGGAGCTGGTCTATAGTGAGATGCGAAAATTCTTACTCGATTGAGGAAGTTTTGATCGCCTATTGATTAATCTTCACCGAATGATTCAGGCGGTGTATATTTAGTGAAACAAGCTACCTGAGGATGTCTTCATAAAATAAAAACTGCTGAGACTGAAATGAGTATAGGATACAAAAGCCCCATTCATGAGCGAAATAAATAATAAACCCGATCACGTTCAGATTGGCTCAATAGTGATCCGGTGTTATGAGTTTGAACGAATGTGGCAATTCTGGCAGGCGGCATTGCATTACGTTGTCGGGCATACCGACATAGATTTTGTAATACTGAAGGACCCTTACGGGAAAGGACCAAACATATCACTTGACAAATTCTCCACGAGGCGTACTGGAAAGAGGAGTTGGATTCACCTTGATCTGTATACGACAAATCAGGCAGGTGAAGTAGAACGGTTAGTGGGCCTCGGAGCGAGGCGCTATCCGTGGAACTATCCGCCTGAGGCTGATTATGTTGTGCTGGAAGACCCGGACGGTAACCTTTTTTGCGTGGTTCAGATTTAACACTCAGGTCCTCCTATAAGGAATTGTGCAAACCGCATAAACACGAGTTATTTAGCCTTGCTCATTTTGAGGTTCGGAAAAGGTCGACACAATGGAGAAAAAACAAAATAATGCTTACTTGCTTAGGCAATGGGCACTTG
>DAINRK010000530.1:3090-3585 GCA_036741855.1 Anaerolineales bacterium | reverse complement strand
GCGATCCACAGTGCAAACACACTGATAGGTTTGCTGCCAGGCGGAAAAGGATTTCTTCAAGGTAGAACAGTTTTGGAAATCGGTGCAGGTCAGGATTTTGGTTTCCCGTTGATTCTTATCGGTCTCGGTGCTCGGACGATACTCGTCGATAAGTATCTCTGCGACTGGGAAAAGCATTTCCACCCCTCGTTTTACCTCTGTTTGCGAAATGCTGCCATCGAAAAGTTTCCAGGAATCAATACGGCAGCGCTTGACCAGGTGATAGAAAGACAGGCGCATGATGCCGACGGCATGAAAACGATGAAGATAGGCTTAGAAGACGTATATGAATTGCCTGATGGTTCGATAGACATTCATTATTCCAACGCTACATTCGAGCACCTGGCGGACATCCCAGCTTCCATAGCACAGCTTGGACGCATTACGAAGACGGGCGGAATAGGTTTCCATCAAATCGATTTCCGCGACCATCGTAACTTTGAACGGCCTCTCGAC
>DAINRK010000530.1:0-3080 GCA_036741855.1 Anaerolineales bacterium | reverse complement strand
GACTTTTCACAGCTTCTGGAAAAAGTGAGCTGGTCCTGTGGCAACCGGTGGCGGTATACGCAATTCCAGTCGGTATTTGAGGAGAACGGATTTGACGTATTGTTTACGCCAAATCTGTTTGCCAATGAAAAGTATTTGAATGAAATCTATCCGCATGTCCGTGAGAAGTTTAAGTCAATGTCCGTGGAAGCCCTACGAGTCTTGGGAGGCAGGTTCGTTCTTATGAAGAAAGGGACATAGGGCTCCATCACCTGCCACTGATTGACGAATGTCTAGGTGTCTGTAAGGGTAGCATGAACCTTCCTACCTCTTTTTACGACGCGATGAAACGAAGCGGGGGCATCAAGCCTGCACTGATGAAGTGTTGGCGACTGTATCGCCGAGAAGGACTTGCCGGAGTCGTCGGTAAATTAACTTCCCTGCATCGTCAATCCATCGATTACATGGAATGGATCAGACGCTACGACACACTCACCGACGACGCACGCACCATTATACAAACCCGTATTGAGGCATTCTCTTATAAGCCGCTGGTCTCCGTCGTGATGCCTACCTACAACACCAAACCCCAGTGGCTGATGGAGGCCATTCAATCGGTGAAGAAACAGCTCTATCCCAATTGGGAGCTTTGTATTGCGGATGATGCCTCATCGGAGGCTCACGTACGTCCTATGTTAGAGCAGTATGCAGCGGAAGATGACCGCATCAAACTCGTATTCCGCAAGGACCATGGTCACATCTCGGCGGCTTCCAATAGCGCGTTGAAAATTGCTTCGGGAGAATTCATCGCGTTCCTCGACCATGACGACCTGCTTGCCGAACACGCGCTATTCTGGGTGCTCGACGCGCTTGCCCGTCGACCCGACGCCCAACTCATTTATTCTGACGAGGACAAAATCGATGTAGCGGGTAGAAGGTCAGATCCTTATTTCAAGTGCGACTGGAACGAGGACCTGTTTTATTCGCACAACATGATATGCCATCTTGGCGTATATCGTACCAAACTGGTTCTTGACCTAGGTGGGTTGCGAGAAGGCTTTGAGGGTGCGCAGGATTATGACCTTGCACTCCGTTGTCTGGAGCGAATTGACCCCATGCAAATTGTCCACATCCCTCGTGTTCTCTATCATTGGCGCATTCATCCGGCAAGCACCGCGAGCGGGCGCGCCGATAAGCCTTACGCCTTGGACGCTGGTGCAAAAGCTATCAACGAGCATCTCCAGCGCCGAGGAAGCGATGGGGGGGTCGAACCTCTCATGGATTTGCGAATGTACCGTGTTCGCTATCGGCTACCAAAGTCTGTCCCATTGGTTAGCCTGATTGTTCCTACTCGAAACGGCGTGCGTCTCCTTCGACGATGCTTTGGAAGTATCCTCGAAAAGACCACCTACCAGCATTATGAAATCGTCCTCGTGGATAACGGCTCTGACGACCTGGAGACTCTTCGATACTTGGAGTCGATACAAGGGGATTCAAGGGTTCACATCATTCGCGATAACCGTCCATTTAACTATTCTCAGCTCATCAATTCGGCCGTGGCGTCCGCATCCGGAACAGTGATAGGTTTACTGAACGACGACCTGGAAGTGATCACGCCCGACTGGCTCTCGGAAATGGTGAGCCATGCTCTGCGCCCCGGGATTGGTGCTGTGGGGGCGCGACTCTGGTATCCAGATGACACGCTTCAACATGCAGGTGTCATTTTAGGGATTCGAGGTGTCGCAGGGCATGCTCATCGGTATCTCAAACGTGGCGGGAAGGGCTATTTCGGCAGGGCAAGCCTCATTCAGTCAATTTGCGCCCTGACAGCGGCCTGTCTTGTCGTGAGAAAAGAAACCTTTGAGAAGATCGGTGGCTTCAACGAAGCGCTTCAAGTCGCCTTTAACGATGTCGATTTTTGCCTGCGCGTGAGAGAAGCCGGCTATCGCAACATTTATACTC
Organism: Anaerolineales bacterium; assembly: GCA_036741855.1. Classification (GTDB taxonomy): domain Bacteria; phylum Chloroflexota; class Anaerolineae; order Anaerolineales; family Villigracilaceae; genus Defluviilinea. The sequence goes on along the minus strand of DAINRK010000530.1, from coordinate 1,139 downwards.
CCTATGCCGAGTTGTACCATCACGAATCTGCTACACGTGGTGATGAGGATACCGCGGAAAAGCAATTACGGTTTTCAAAAGAATCCATTTACATGAAGCAGCGCTGGGGTGACCTGTTACTGAATGACCCCGCGTACAGTCCGAACCTGACATTGGACCATCAGGACTTTAGCCTTGCATGGCCGCCGAGAGTGGAGCTTGTCGTCTCTCGCGGTTATTGATTCTTGATGTTCACCCGGAGGCCGGATAGCCCCCGCTCCCGCGCATCCCGGATTCATTATTTTTTCACTTCAGTCTATTTGGGAACAGCAGCTGGTTAAACTCCATAATGAACTGAAAAACTTGGATAATATCAGGTAACCCACCTTATGTATGGATCAATAAAGGTTCAGTAACTTACCTAGGGGTTTTGCCAGTACCTTAGCGCTTACATTATGGTGCATTCCTTTAGCGATGATTACGACCGCTATGCCGACATACGATGCCTCAGCCTGCCTGGTTGCAGAGACGTCACGGAAGATCGTCGTCCTGCTGGCTGCTTACAATGGAGCCGAGTTGTTACCAGAGCAGATCCGGAGTATTCAGAGACAGACTGTATCCAATTGGACCTTGTTGGTAAGGGATGATGAATCCGAAGATAATACAAGGGAAGTTCTTAAAAAGTTTGCCGCCGAAGACAAGCGAATTCGTTATGTTCATGATACGAAAGGACGTTTGGGAGCCGCGAGGAATTTCGGGGAGCTGATGCGTGTTGCTCTTGAAGAGGGCGCCGATGCAATTTTCTTTTCCGATCAGGATGATATTTGGCTACCTCATAAGATTGCAAGACAGCTTCAGTCTCTACGGGAAATGGAGAGACAACATGGGCCTGGTACGCCTTTGTTGTGTTACTCAGATTTGGAAGTAGTCGATCAAAAGCTCCATCAAATACATCCGTCCTTCATGCGTTACGAAAACCTAAGGCATGAGTCACACAACCCCATACACGTTCTCTTGACTCAGAACGTCGTCTCCGGTTGTGCTGTGGTTATCAATCGCAATCTTTTGGAATTCGTCACTCCTATTCCCAATGAAGTCATTCTGCACGATTGGTGGTTGGCAATTTGCGCCGCTGCGTGTGGTCGAATTGGGTACATAGA
>DAINRK010000529.1:0-3587 GCA_036741855.1 Anaerolineales bacterium | reverse complement strand
CGTCTGAGTTGATGATGAGGCGTTTCATGAATTTTGCTCCAGAGGGCGGTGAATTTTTTGATAGCTTGCGCTTCGTCTTTGCTCGCCTACCGGCTCGCTCCGTTCAGCGCGAGGCTCACGATTCAACACCTTTCAAATATTGTGTGTAAAAATCAAGTAAAAATGGTGTTGGGTTTTCATAAAACTCGTCGGCATTGACTTTAAACCTGGCATACTCAGGGATGGGATTTACCTGCGGCTTCGTAGCCGCAAAGTCTTGAATCACTTTTGCATGGGGTTTGAGAGAGCCATCGGGCCTTACAAGCCCGAAGAAGCGTTCATGTACTGCATTCTGGCAGGGAGGCAGGTCCCATAATTCGGGGATGTAATCTGCATAGCACCACAACATCGCGCCGGTTGCACCGCTCTCCTGTAGTTTTGGAATTGTCAGGCGTAGAAATTCAGCAAAATCTTCTTCGCCGGCCATAAATTGCTCACGCGCACGGCCGTTTGTTTCAATCCACTTCATAACGTAAGTCGCTTCACCTGGAAGAGCAGTACAGCCACCAAACTCTTCCATCAGAACTGGCTTGCCAGAAAGGGCAGCAGTCAATGCGCAGGTAAAAGGCACAAAATCCGGGTCGAGCGGTTGGCGCGCCCAGGGTGTATACATGGGGTACGAGTGCATCACAGCGACATCGGTGTGCGCGTAAACCTTATCGATTCTCAAACCATTGTCGCGATGCAAACCATCACCATGCAGACCAATAGTAACCGGATGATTGGAGTCAATATCCTTGATGAGCCCCACCATTTCTTTCACCCATGCAGCGCCATGATCTGAAGTTTGGGGCCACGCAAATAGATCAGGTTCGTTGCCCAGGTTCCACATCCAGATGCCAGGATGATCCTTCAATGCACTTACAACTGCACTCAATAGCAGCCTCTCGGCATTCAAAGCCATCTCATCATGAAACATGTTTCGATAGCCTTTATCAGTCTTCTTACCTTCACTAATAACGTCGCGTAGCCAATGTTGATGAACTGATGGTGGTAACTCTCCACCCAATAGCCAGCGCGGACTCCAGTTTGGTCCACTCATATGGCCGGTGAAAAACGTAAGATCTAGTCCGAGTCCATTTTCTGCAGCGATGTTTGCGACTGTGATGAGATTCTTAATTGCATCCTGAGAGACTGTTGTAGGATCAGGCTGAAAGTCATCCCATAATAAAAATATTCGAACGACATTCAGACCGATTTCTTTGATAAGAGAAAATTCCTCACGCACTTCTCCAGCATCAAAGTTGCTCCACCAATACATGGCTTTGCGGCGGGGCCAGTAGTTGACGCCGAGTGTGAAATCAGTCATATGTGTCTCCAGATCAAAGGGTTGGTAATTCTGTGATTAGTGATTGTGAGCAAATAATTTATAGATCGGATTTTGAAAGTTGTTATGGTGTCTGAACTGTCTGATAGATTGCATTAACAAGCGAAAGCTCGCCCTGTGCATCGTGATTCAATGCCCAGAACATGATGCCACTTGCGCGCTGCATCGCGATCTCAGTCTTTCTTTGAATGGTCGGGATGCCGTTATATATCTGCATCATCCCGTAGTAATCAAATTCATCAGCCTGTGCGGCAGAAGGATCAGCCTCGATCAGTTTGGCATATGTCACCCCTTCAGCCTGCGAATCTTTCACGTGTGAATAAAATGGCACCCCCATCACGATCTTTTCCTTTGGCAAGTCGCGTTCACCCCAATAGGATAGTCCCTTTTCGAATTGTTCCATCGACCCGTGATCCGGACCATCGTAGGTCATGATGTTGACGAAATCGAACAACTCGAAGGACTCAGTCGGAATACCAATGCCGTTATCATCACCATAAGAGACCACAGCCGTCGTAAGCAGTTTATCTGGCATGGCAATGCGTAACTCTTTTATCAGTGCAAGGAAGTTTTGCGATGACTCGCCAGCGTCAGGATATTCCCAATCGATATCTGCGCCATCAAGTTGATATTCGTCCACAAACGCGCTGAGGTTCTGGACAAATGCCGCTCGTGACTCAGGGTTTGCCGCGAGCTCTTCGAACTGCGCGTCCCACCCCCAGCCGCCAACAGATATACTCACTTTTACATCGTGGTTGTGCCCGGTCTCGACAATTTGCTTTAACTTCCAGCTGTTATGTATCGGGTTGAATGTGCCATCTGCTTTTGGAGTAAGGAACGAGTAATTGATATGTGTTAGTTGATCATAAGGAATGAGTTCTGCGATGATTCCATCAGTAGCATATGCAAGGATGATAAACGGGCGGGCGGTAGGCGTCGGAGACATGATCGGAAGGGAGGTGGGCTGAGGTGTATTAACAGGAGTCGCGGGGCCCGTGCAAGAAGATAGTAAAACGGCGAGCAGGCACAAGCCCGCGCGAAGCGTATAGCGTCGCATTTTATTCAAGAGTTAGATTTAGACGATCCGCGAGGGAGTTCATCGTCTGAGTCACTACTGTATCCAAATCTGCATCTGGGTCCTTCATAAGCTTATTTGCCGCTTCGCCAAGCTCTACTCCAAATTGATGTTCAATACGATGCCAGAGAGCAATAGGACGATAGGAACGACCTGTTGAAATGAGTTGGAGCATCACAGGACGCAGGATATGATCAGGTGGAAAAAGTTCATCCAGCGCATCAGTACGAGCTGGAAGAATATTTGAATTGTTTGCAAGCTCAAGCATAGTGTGCTTACGGACAAGGAATTCGGCAAGTTTATAAGCAGCTTCGAGTCGATCGGGGTAGCCATAGGTGTGTCGCCAGATCACGATACTTCCACCACCAGACCAGGGGATACTCATCAGGCTCGCCGCACCGATATTTTCATAATTTGGTGATTTGTTTTGAATTGCACTGAGGAGGGAAGCCGCATCCGTGATGACCGCCGCAGCCTTACCATCGAGGAGCGCCTCCATGCATTGATCTGCGCCGAGATAGCCATCATTTGGCACATGGCGTAAAAGGTTTAGAAATGATTTGAGACCTGCGAGTGCGGCGGGTGAGTTAATGAGGATCTGTTTGCCGCGATTATCCATAATGTGCCCACCAGAGCTCCAGATCCACGAGGCTGCCATGTGAACGAGATCATTGAACGGATGAGGCACAATGGGCATGAGCCAGGCGACTTCCGTTTGATTGAGTGCAGCGAGACGTTGAACACTTTCCTCTAATGCGTGTGGTGTGGCAAAAGCTGTTGAGCCGCTTAACCCAGCCTTTTTGAGTAAATCTTTTCGATAGGCCACTATATAAACATAGGCACTCAAAGGAATTCCGTAGGACAGATGGTCTTCTTCTGCTACAACATTTGCCCAGGTTGAATGAACAAAGGCTTGATCACTTCCGACTTTGCTAATGAGAGGTGCTGGAATGGGCCGCAGGGCATTCATAGTCATCAGACTGCTAACCCATGTAGACCCCACATGCGAAATATCGGCTCCCTGTCCTTGCGTGGAAATGCTGATGAGTTGCGGCCACGCGTCTCCCCATTCCATACGCTTGAGATTGACATCAATACCCGTTTCACGTTTGAATGCTGTCATTAAGCGCACAATCGCCTCGTAAT
>DAINRK010000528.1:0-3591 GCA_036741855.1 Anaerolineales bacterium | reverse complement strand
ACATGGTTTATATCAATCTCCGTGTCAATGTGGCTGATTACGACAAATGGCGCGCCGGCTTCGATGCTAACGAGTCAAATCGCAAGTCCGCTGGCTCGACGGGGGTCAATCAGTTTTATCGCGATGTGGATAATCCAAACAACGTCACGCTGATCCTTGAATGGGATGAGGCAGACAAAGCCCGGGCTTTCCTGAACGATCCGCGCACAAAGGCTTCGATGGATGAGGCCGGTGTCACCGGGCGGCCGATGGTAGTTGCAGTCCAAACAAAGGCATAACGAGTTCAACCCGCCGTGAGGCGGGTTTTGATTCTTCTATGATCAACAGTGGGCATAAAATCAAACAGGATTAGAGGAGAAACCATGAACTACATCCAAACCGATGTGTCGGATGAAGCGCTTGTCACCGCCATCCGCGCCAACATGTGCGATTTCTTTCGTCACACCAGCAGAAGCAACCCGACAGAGCATTTTGAGAATGGGCAATTTACACGCTGGTACGCACCTCTTCCGTATCCGTGGTTCAACGGGGTGCTGAGTTCCGATCCATACAAGCAGGACGATGAATTATTTATTGCTGAAACCATCGAATACTTCCGCCTTAAGGGAATGAATACATTTACATGGTGGATGGAACCGCAGCTGAAACCCTCTGATTGGATATCGGTTTTGTCAAAGCGTGGCTTTGGTTTTTCGAACAGTACCCCCGGCATGGCGGTAGACCTGCATGAGATGAATGGTTCGACGCAATCTGTCGATGGATTCGAGATCCACACCGTGGATGATGAAGAGTCTCTCAGGATTTGGGCAAAGATTTTCGTCAACGGATATGGTATGCCATCAGACTGGGAATCTATGGCCGTCGATTTGTGGTTGCAGCTAGGACTTAATCACCCCATCCGCAACTATCTCGGATATTTGAATGGCGAGCCCGTTTCCACCTCTACCGTTTTCTATGGCGGAGGCGCGGCGGGCATTTATTGTGTGGCAACGTTACCCAAGGCGCGCGGCAAAGGTATTGGTGCGGCGCTCACGCTCAAGCCCTTGCAGGATGCGCGTGAAATGGGTTATCGCGTGGGTGTTCTTCAATCTTCAGAAATGGGCTTCAACGTTTATAAAAAACTTGGGTTCCGGCAGTTGTGCCAGATGGAATATTTTTATCTGTCCGTGAAGTGATTGACCTCATCCTGGCCCTCTCCTTCAGGGAAAGGGTTAAAGTCATGAAACGCTAATCTGAAATTATCGAGTAACAGGCTAAAATACGATGAATATTTATTGTTTTATTGGAGTGAATGATGGAGCGAAAAACGCAAACGGGCTATTTGGTGCTGGCGGACATTTCTGGCTATACCTCCTATGTGGCGCAGACAGAAATTGAACATGCCGACCTCGCGCTCTCCTACCTGCTGGAAACCCTCGTCGAGAAAATAAGCAGCCTGCTGGTCATCTGCCAACTGGAGGGGGACGCCGTCTTTGCCTATATCGAGGAAAGCAAACTGGGGGAAGCCAAATCTTTATTGGAACTCATCGATCAGACCTACCTCGCATTTCGAGAAAAAGCATTGACGTTATATGCCGGGTCAACGTGCCCGTGCAGGGCGTGCAAAGCCCTCCCCACGCTCGATCTGAAGTTCATGGTACATCACGGCGATTACGTTATCCAACAGTTAGCGGGCGCCCAGCAACTCCTGGGAACAGATGTCAATCTGATTCACAGGCTTGCGAAGAATCATGTGTCTGAATCCACAGGCTGGAAGGGATATGCGCTGTTTACGGATCAGGTCATGGAACGGATGCAGCATAGCAAGGACAATTTTTTCAAACAATCCGAATCCTACGAACACCTGGGGGATGTGGAAGTCTACTGCATGGATATGCATCTCCGCTATGAAGAAATGAAGGATTCATAAAACCATCATCCCATGGAAGAGGGAGTGTGATTACACGCAAGGGGTATTAAGCTTTACCATCTCAAGATAACAATTATGGGTTAGGATTGACATCAGACCATAAGGAGATGTGACCATGACCGTCTGGCGATTGATAGGGATAATTTTCATATTCATTTGCATCACAGTCGCCTGGGGCATCCTGGGCACAAGCATTATGGTGCGGACGGATTCAGGCTACGACCTGCTCAACCAGCGAGTCGAAGACCTGTGGGGGTCAGAACACTACCAAAGGGCTCCAACCATCACATTGAAAACAGTGCAGTTAGATGGCGAGAAAGAGAAGACGGTTATCACTCCTGTCGAAGTGGAATCGAGCGATATCCAGGTGGCATTTCAGCTCGAGCACCGCCGCAAGGGACTGCTGTGGTATTCCACGTACGATGTGGATTTCGATGCAGTTTATACGGTCAAAAATCCGCTCGATGAGCGTGCCGAAGGGACCGTAACGTTCTACTTCCCGGCATCCAGCACGATCTACGATGCGTTTGAATTCCGTGTGGGCGAGCTGGACGTCACCCCCAATGCCGATAACGCATCTGATGGTATAAAAGCCGTGGTCCAGATTCCACCGGGAGGCGAAATACCGATCCACATTGCATACAAATCTCGCGGCCTGGATCGTTGGGTCTACAGTTTCTCAGATGGCATCACTACTGTTAAGAATTTCTCACTGAATGCTGTTACAGATTTCGGTGAATACGATTTCCCGCAGCAGACGATCTCCGCCTCCACCAAGACACCTACGAATAACGGTTGGACGCTGGAGTGGACATTTAACAATCTGGTTTCTGATTTCGATATCGGCGTGCAGATGCCCAGCAAACTAAACCCGGGTCCGCTCGCCAGCCGGATGAGTTACTTTGCGCCTGTTTCGTTGCTATTCTTCTTCACAACATTGATCGTCCTGGGAGCTGTAAGGGACAAGAACCTGCATCCAATGCACTACTTCTTCCTGGGCGCCAGTTTCTTTTCGTTCCACATTCTATTTGCATATCTGGTGGATCATCTGTTACTCGAGCTATCCTTTATCATCGCGGCGCTCGTTTCGATGGTTCTGGTTGCCACCTATTTATATCGGGCGGCCGGCGGTCCCTTTGCTGTTTGGGTGGGCATTGCACAATTCGTGTTCCTGGTGCTGTTCTCATATGCCTTTTTCTTTGAAGGCTATACCGGTCTGGTCATCACGATTGGCGCCATTTTGACCCTGGCAATCATGATGCAATTAACCGCAAAAGTGGATTGGGCCGAAGTCTTACGCAGAAAAGCACCAACGAGCCAGGCAGCGGATTGAGAGGAGTTCACGTCCACTTCATAATGGGGTTTTATTCCCGCGTATTTTGACCCAATAGTGTGTTACACTGAATTCGGCGTTAATAAACAATATGTTTATCATTTTGGGGGAAACGGCGGATGTTCCATAGGGAACATCCTTTAATACCCAAGCCCATTTGCTCTGAAACAGCTCGATTAAAAGTAAAGGAAAATTTCATGAACAAAAGAGAAATCGTACAATCCCTATTGGATTCCGTCCAGAAGGGTGACTTCGTCCACGCCAAGTCCCTGCTGGCGGATGATTTTCAATTCAGCGGACCCATTCCCGAACCCATCAACAGGGACGCCTGGCTCGGAATGAGTTCCAG
>DAINRK010000527.1:0-3591 GCA_036741855.1 Anaerolineales bacterium | reverse complement strand
GGCGATGCTCATCGAGTTGGCAAGGGTTTCGAGCAGGCGCACATCCGATTCGCTGAATACATTTTCGCGTTTTGAGTCCTGCAACGAAAAGAAACCTTTGACCTCCGAACCTACGAGAAGAGGCACAAAAAGCGCCGAACCCTCAGAAACATAGGTGTGGATTGTGTTTTGGGAATCATACTCGTCTAAATCATAAATACTGTATTTGGCAGCCTCTTCGGTAAGGTTTTGATTGATAAGGAGCGTTTGTTTCGTTTCGTCAAAGTATTCAAAGAATCTTTTATCCTTTACCTTCGTGAGATCATAGGTGCGAATCTCTTTCATCCCATAAGGAACCTGAACTAGATTTGCCTGACGATCATATGTAAAGATCAAAACATTCTCCACATCATTAAAGATCCATCGTATCTTGTCGCCAACCAGATCATAGATGCCCTGAATATCCATCTTGGCAACCAAACCTGCTTGCACGCTGTTGATGATGGCCAGTTCAGCATTGCGCTGTTCGGTCTCTTTGAGCAGGCGCTGAGTCTCGTCGAAGAGACGCGCGTTTTCGAGCGCGACGCTCATCGAATTGGCGAGGGTTGTTAGCAGGCGCAAGTCTGAATCGGAGAAGGCATGCTCGCGGTCCACATTTTGAAGCGAGATAACACCTTTCACTTCACTCCCTACGATCATCGGCACATCCAGACGGGATTTTGGAAATTCACCCGCAAGCAACTGAGACTGTTCCCCCAGGATTTCCTCTTCTCTTTGCAGAAGATTTTCATTGATCATGACAGGTTGACCTGTCTTGAAAATGTGCCCTGAAATGCCTGACCAGGGCTGTGGATCCACGTGAAGTCGTTCTCCTTTTTCAATGGCATAAAAGAAGTGAGAAAGACCGTCCGCGCGGTTGTTGATAATGATTGCCACCGCTTGTGCATCAAAGATATCGCGGATTTTGTCGCCAACCAGATCATAGATTCCTTGAATGTCCATCTTGGCAACCAGCCCTGCCTGCACGCTATTGATGACCGCCAGTTCTGCGTTGCGTTCCTCCGTCTCTTTGAGCAGGCGCTGGGTCTCGTTAAAGAGTCGCGCGTTTTCAAGCGCGGTTCCTAAGGACGCGGCGATAGTGGTCAAAAGCCGTAGTTCGGATTCTCCATAGGCATTCTCGCGCTCGTAGTCTTCCATTTGTAAAGAACCAATGAGGCGGTCACTGCTAATAATAGGTACGATGATGATGGATTTGCTCATGTCAGTGCCGGGCAAGGGTGCGCCGCCTATTCTTGCTCCAAGTTCAGCAGTGTTGGCAACAACGGGCTGGCGTGTTTCTTTTAACATACGAATAGATACGGCTTGTTCAAGCGTTCGAGATGGGATGGTCAATCGTTTGCCATGTTCGTATTCATAGAAAAAGTGAACAAGGTTGGTTTTCTCGTCATACCAACGAATACCAAAATCTTTCGTATTGAACACTGCGCGCAGTTTGTCACCGACCAAATCCACGATGGCCTGGAAATCCAATTCGGCGGCAAGTCCCTGCTGGATGGAGTTGATGATCTGCAATTCCGCGACGCGCTCCTGTTCGGCTTTGAAGAGGCGCTGGGTCTCATCGAAGAGACGCGCGTTCTCGAGCGCGGTTCCCAGCGAGGCGGCGATGGTGGTCAGCAGGCGCAATTCCGATTCGCCAAAGGCGTTCTCTCGTTCGAAATTTTCGGTTTGAATTGAACCAATCACCCGGTCGCTGCTGATAATGGGAACAGAAGCCATTGATTTGCTTTGGTCTGTGCCTGGAAGTGTTTTAGTGTTTTTATATTCATCCGGACTATTCCATACTACAGGCTGTCGAGTTGTGACCATTGTTTCAAAAATCCCACCCTTGGCTGGCGTGTAAGGTTTGATGATGTGCCGCACGCCATGTTCGTAATAATACAACGGGCTGATTAAATTGTTTTTTGCATCAAGCCAGTTGATATGCAAGTCAGGCGTTCTAAACACCTCGCGCAACTTGTCGCCGACCAGATCCACGATGGCTTGGAAGTCCAACTCGGCGGCGAGTCCCTGCTGAATGGAGTTGATGATCTGCAATTCGGCGACGCGTTCCTGCTCGGCTTTGAAGAGGCGTTGAGTCTCATCGAAGAGACGCGCGTTCTCAAGCGCGGTGCCTAGCGATGCGGCGATGGTGGTCAGCAGGCGCAGTTCGGATTCGCCGTATGCATTTTCGCGTTCGTAGTTTTCCATGCCGATCGTGCCGAGCACACGGTCACTACTGATAATAGGCACAGAGATCATCGACTTACTTTGATCTGTACCAGGGAAAACAGTGATATTCAGCCTAGCTAAATATTCAGCAGTTTTTTCTATCGTAGGCTGACGCGTTTTTGTGACGGTTTCAAACGTCCCGCCTGGCGTCGGTGGTCGTGGTGCGATGGTGAGCCGTTTGCCATGTTCATAGTTGTAAAGATAGTGAAGCAAATTGGTCTTTTCATCATACCAATTAATGCCAAGATCAGGCGTGTTGAACACTTCGCGCAGTTTATCCCCAACCAAATCGACGATGGCTTGAAAATCCAACTCAGAAGCGAGCCCCTGCTGAATGGAATTGATGATTTGCAACTCGGCGACGCGTTCCTGTTCAGCTTTGAAGAGGCGCTGGGTCTCATCGAAGAGACGTGCGTTTTCGAGCGCCACGCTCATCGAGTTGGCGAGGGTCTGCAGCAGGCGCACGTCCGAGTCGCTATAGGCATGCTCGTGCTCGATGTCCTCCAGCGCAATTAGCCCGCGAGCCTGGTCCCCAACCGCTAACGGCACATAGACCGCTGATTTTGCGGGAACAGTGCCCGGCAGAGTGAAACTGCCGTACTTCTCAACCTCTTGGGCGAAATTTTCATGGATGACCAGTGTTTCACGGGTGCGCAGCACGTGCGGGCTAAACCCTCGCTCAACCAGGGGCATGGGGGGAATCGAGATACGCTTGCCTTTTTGAAACGCATATGGAAAGCCCAACATCTTGGTTTCCGGGTCATAAATCCGGATCATCAAATCTTTGCCGTGGAAGATCTCGCGGAGTTTGTCTCCCACAGCCTCGTAAATACCCTGGATCTTAAGCTCCGCTGCCAGGGCGGCTTGCACGCTGTTGATGATGGCCAGTTCAGCGACACGCTCCTGCTCGGCTTCAAAGAGCCGCGCGTTCTCGATGGCGACGCCCATGTTGGAAGAAAGCGTTTGCAACAGGCGTAGATGATTTTCGTTGAAGGCGTTTGGTTGGTAAACACTAAGATGTACCGTCCCTAACACCTTATCCCCAACGATAATAGGGGCACCAAGGAAGGATGGGGCTATTACACCTGATGAATTCGTTAACGCTTCGGGTGGCATATATGCGCCGTTTGCAGTTTGTTCATCTACACTACCAAGCAGAAGTGGCTTACGCGTTTGAATGATCTTCGATGTTAAACCTTTGCCAAGTGGGAATGGTTCAAGGTAATATACATAACCGCCTTCGCCTTTATCAAATTCGTATGTGCTGTGAATCAATTTGGTCTGTTGGTCAAGTAGTTTGATTGAAACGTCAGCGTTGAAGATATCGCGCACTTTATCACCAAC
>DAINRK010000526.1:0-3592 GCA_036741855.1 Anaerolineales bacterium | reverse complement strand
TCTTGACGGCAGCCTGGCGGGAACGATTTCCCGTACGAACCAATCCATTATTTTGAATAATGTGGAACAGGACTCTAGGCATTACACCATGGTGTCGGACCAGGTCCGTGTTCACGTGAAGTCACTGGTGGGTGTCCCGATGTTGATCAAAGACCGCATAATTGGCGTACTCGAAGGAATCAACAAACGCGGAGGTAGCTTCACAGCGCCGGATGAAGCGATTCTATCTGTGACGGCTTCGCATGCTGCGACTGCCATTAACAATGCCAGGCTGTTTCGCGATGCAGAACGGCGCGCCCACTATCTCGAAGCCGTGCGCGACATCAACAATGCTGTTCTCAACAATCTCGAACTCCAACTGACCTTGCCCCAAATCCTTTCGCACGTTCAGGCACGTCTGGAAGTGGATGCTGCCGATGTTCTTCTGCTTGATCATCATCTCAACGCGTTTACTTTCGCCGCTGGTCTTGGCTTTCGCACGAACGCGTTGAACCAGGTCATTTTGCGGCGGGGTGAAGGGATGGCGGGCCGCGTCGCGCAGGAAAAGAAAATTGTGAACATCCCGGATATTAATGTGACTGACGAATTATTCACGCGCGGTCCCTTATTACGAGACGAGGAATTTGCTGCGTATCATGCCGCGCCGCTGATCGTCAAAGGTCAGGTCAAAGGTGTGCTCGAAGTATTTCACCGTTCCCCCCTTGGTGGAGATTATGATTGGATGGCATTTTTCCAGGCGCTCGCTGAGCAGACCGCAATTGCAATTGATAGTGCCACGCTTTTCAGCGATCTCCAACGCTCGAACGCGGATTTGAAGCTCGCGTACGACGCGACGATTTTAGGCTGGTCCCACGCCCTTGACTTGCGCGACAAGGAGACAGAAGGACACACACAACGAGTCACAAGGATGTCAGTTCAACTCGCACACGCATATGGCTTGAACGAAGAGGCGATTACTCACATCCGCCGCGGCGCGCTTCTGCACGATATGGGCAAAATGGGCGTACCGGATGCTGTCCTGCACAAACCCGATCAACTGACTGACGAAGAATGGTTTCAAATGCGGCGTCACCCACAGTATGCTCATGACATGCTTCAAGATATTGAATACTTAAGACCCGCGCTGGATATTCCGTATTGTCATCATGAAAAATGGGATGGGACAGGATATCCGCGCAAATTAAAAGGTGAAGAAATTCCCCTTGCAGCGCGTCTCTTTGCGGTTGTGGATGTATGGGACGCGCTCTATTACGATCGACCGTATCGCAAAGGGTGGGCATTGGATCGTACACTTGAATACATCCAGGAACAAAGCGGAAAGCATTTTGACCCAAGTATAGTGGAGGTGTTCCTTCGCGTTGTAAGGGACATCATGTAACTGGAAAATTCATAGATGCCAAATAAGACATATGATGCCATAATCGTCGGCGGTGGGGTAATGGGATGCGCGACGGCCTATTATTTATTGAAAACTGACCCAAAGCTAAAAGTTGCCATACTGGAAAAAGACCCAATCTATGAAAGGGCCTCAACACCGCTTTCAGATGGTAACACGCGCATTCAATTCAACATCAAGGAAAACATTCAAATTTCCCAATATGGGCTTGAAGCACTGGCGCGATTCTCTGATGATATGGAAGTAAACGGCGAGAAGCCAGATGCTGCTTTTCGCCAACAAGGCGATCTCTTTATCCTGGATGAAGCGAGCCGTGAGGAATCTTATGATGGCTACTTATTGCAAAAGAGTCTCGGGTGTGATATCCGCTGGTTGAGCCAAAAGGAAGTTCAAACATATTATCCGCTTTACAACTTGAAAGACTGTGTTGCCGGAACGTTTGGTCCACATGACGGTACCATGTCTCCGATGGCTGTACTGTTGGGGTATAAAAAGAAAGTGATTGAGCTTGGCGCAAACTTCATCCATGCTGAAGTAACGGAAATTCTCGAACGCCAGAATCAAATTACTGGTGTCAAATTAACTTCGAACGAAATATTGAATAGTAAGGTTGTTTTGAATGCGGCTGGGGCCTGGGCACCTGAGATCGCAAGAACCGCCGGCGTGGAATTGCCAATCAACCCCACAAAGAGACAAGTCACGGTGATCGAAACAAATGCACGACCTGAAAAGGTGCTGCCTCTTTTGTTCCTACCATCCGGTTTATATTGCATCCATGAAAGCGAGGGAGTTTTTACGGTTGGCAAATCATTTCCCGATGATTATGTCGGCACCAATGATTTCACCTGGGAACGGAAAACATTCGAAGCGGATATCTGGCCCGAGCTCGTGGAATATTTTCCTTCCTTTGACCGGCTCAAAATCATGCGTGGTTGGGCGGGACTCTATGAAGTCAATACATTGGATGGAAATGCTATCCTCGGCGAATGGCCCGAACTGAAAGGCTTTTATCTCGCCAACGGATTTTCAGGTCACGGCTTTCAGCAATGTCACGGTGTGGGGCGCTATATCGCAGAACTGATTCTTGGAATCAATCCCACTCTTGATCTCTCAATTTTCTCTCCGCAGCGGATTTTGGATAAGAAGCCGGTGTTTGAGAGCAGAAGAAAAATAATATAGTCGGGAAAATTCGGTGCAAGAGAAGCTAACTTATGTCTTGATTCATAGTCCGCTCGTTGGACCTTTTACCTGGGAATTGGTTTACCAGGCAATGCTCAGTCAAGGAGTCAAAGCTATCGTACCCGCGCTCGAGGACGATCCTGAATCACCTCTTCCATATTGGCAACAGCACGCTGAATCAGCAGCTCGTGAGATTGATGAGATTCCGAGAACCGAACGTATTGTGCTGGTGGCCCATAGTGGAGCAGGTCTTTTGCTCCCTGCCATTCGATGTGGATTGTCTCATTCCATTTCTGCGTATGTATTTGTCGATGCTGGAATTCCTCTAGACGGATTGAGTCGGCTTGACCTGATGAAATTAGAGGATAGAGAGTGGGCGGAACAATTCCATGAAGCACTCCTGAAAGGCGAATCGTTCCCAACTTGGACTGCAGATGATTTGCAGGAAATCATACCTGATCGCGATGCACGTCAAAGGTTGGTAGCTGAAATCCGCCCTCGTTCACTACCATTTTTCACAGAACCCATCCCTGTCAATGATGATTGGCCCGACGCGCCAAGTGTCTATGTCAAGTTTAGCGAGTCATATAAATGGGATGTAGTGCAGGCAAAACAAGAGGGTTGGGATGTGCTTGAATTGGATACTGGTCACTTTCATATGCTGGTGGAACCATTGTCCGTTGCCGATCTAATTGTAAGAAGTGTTCAGAAACTACTTGACGCCCCCAGCCTCAAATGATAAACTCATGCTATCTACCGCTTATGCGGCACTCTGTAATTCTGAATTGAAAGGAGGCACGACAAAATGAAAGCCAGCACAATATCCACGAAACTTGTCTTGAGCGCGCCTCCAACGAAGGTGTTGTAATAGTCTAACTATTTAGTTTAGATATTCAACCGCAGGCGCGTCTCGCCCTGCGGTTTTGTTTTATCGAGCCGCAGGGAATCGTACCTGTGGTTTTTGATTTAATAAGGTAAGTACTAAAAATGAATACTGATGAATACATCGATCTGTTC
>DAINRK010000525.1:0-3599 GCA_036741855.1 Anaerolineales bacterium | reverse complement strand
ATCAATACGATACTTACTTAAAGGGTTTGTCATTCCACACCTATTGGCCCAAGAAATCACATCCTGGATTCCAGGGGATGTTTTTCAGTATTTTGGATCGTCTGAGTCCGTTTTCTCCAACAAACAATCTAAGATTGTTCAGAATGCTTGCATCCGGCCTGTTTGCATTAACGTTGACGGGGTTACTTCTTTGGCTCTACCAGGAGACTGGCTGGATATCAGCATTATTTGCATTCGTATCAATCATCTTATCGCAATGGATGACTCTGTTCGGCCGAAACCTTTTCTTTTTTTCCTGGATCTTTTACCTTCCTATGGTAGTCCTGTTGTTTCGTCTGCAAAGTGAAAAGCAAGGGAATGAACTCTCGAATAACCAGCTTTTTTGGCTGGTTATGTCGCTCACCTTGTTCAAATGCCTGTTTAATGGCTATGATTTCATCTTGCCAACTCTTGGTATGATAGCAAGTCCTATCGTATTTTATGGCATAGTAGGCAAGTGGAATAAAGAAAAATTTATCAAGAGATTCATTACAGTCACTTTTGCGGCTTTGATCGCAATAATTTTGAGCTTAATAATTTTATGTGTTCAGGTTATTTTTGCCTCAGGAAGTTTTCAAGAAGCAATTCGCTATATGATGGAGAATTTCAATAGAAGATTAATGGATGGTGGCCAGGATCCTTCCCCCATCTATGCAATTGCCGCCCAGGCGAGTGTTTGGTCGGTCCTGAAAGTTTATTTATTGGAATCGTATTTCAATGATCTTTATGTACCCTATTATGTCCTGATCCTTGTTTTCGCTGGCGTGTCCGCAACTTATTTCATATCAAACAAGATTAACCCTCTCAATTCGAACCAGACCCCCACTGCAACTGCCTTAATTGCCACAACCTGGTTTTCGCTTCTTTCTCCACTTAGCTGGTATATCGTTTTTAAGTCTCTGGCATTCCTCCATACCCACATGAATTATCTTCCCTGGCATATGCCTTTTACCATCCTGGGATTTGGAATGTGTGGATATATAATCGAAACATTATTCCGAAAATTTAGACCTGCCCGATAACTAACGCACACGAACATCGTGCACCCTCTTTCTATCTCACCATCCCCCAGAACGCAAGTCCGCCAAAAATAAATAGAACGGTTGCGGCACCGATAATCACTCCGCCGACCTCGCGCCGGTCCACCAGATGATACATGGGTCTTATCCCCTCAATCTCCCACACAGGTCCTGCAAACGACGTAAAGATTAATCCACCAAGCAAACCACCGATATGTCCCCAGTTGTCGATTTGCGGTTGTAGACCGAAAAAGAGATTGATTGCCACTACGAAAATTACATTTCCAATTGCGTTCCTGAATTGTCCACCAAATAATTTTCTATTCTGTAGCAGAAAGACTCCTTCTGCGCCAACCAACCCGAAGATCGCGGTCGATGCACCGACGGAATTTCCGCTGGTTAACAGGAACGACATTACATTTCCAGTAAATGCGCTAAGAATGTAGAGCAGGAAGAATCGTCCATGTCCGAAGTGACGTTCCAGGCCCGTCCCAAAAGAAAGTAAGGCATACATGTTGAACAAAATATGTGGAACCGATCCGTGCACAAGTGCTGGCGTAACCAAACGCCATAGTTGTCCTTCGCGGATCAATTCATTGGATTTGGCGAGAAATATGATTGGCAGATCTGAAGTGATCAATTGCAACAAGTAAACTAAACTTGTAATAGCGATGATCGTATAGGTCACATAGGGAGCAGATTGGGGCGTAGAGACGCGGATGGATTGCCCCTTGGCATCGGCAACCTGCTTCTCCTGCGCGTCATTAAAGGGTTCAGAAGGGGGGCGGAATGGATTGTCGTTCACAACGTCACCTTTCGTGGTTTCACGCGATGATGTTCAGCATCGATGATGGCTCGAATAATATCCACAGTTTCATCCAGATGAAAATTGCGGTTGACGATCACATAATCGAACGCCTGCACGCGATTGAGTTCCTTGCGCGCCGTAGCAATACGGATGGCAAGTGAATTGGCGGTCTCGGTCTTGCGGGTCTCAAGACGATGCACCAATGCCGCTTCGTTTTCTGTAGTAATGAAGATCATCAAGGCATCTGGAGCGAGTTTGCGGACCGTCTCCGCGCCCTGCACATCGAGTCGCATCACCACATCCATCCCGCTGGCAAGGGCTTCACGTACCTGCTGTTTGGGAATGCCTTTGTAATCGCCGTAAACGATGGCATGTTCGATTAATTCATCTTCATCGATCATGCGCGCGAATTCTTCTGTTGAAATGAACAGGTAGTCCCTGCCATGTTCTTCATTTGCACGCCTTGGTCGTGTGGTGGCAGTGACAACAAAGTGGAATGGCAGCCCGCGTTCCTTCATACGCTGCATCACAGTATCCTTGCCCACACCGGATGGACCGGAGATGACGATCAACAAAGGTTGTGGGTAATGGATATTAAATTCTGTATCGGTGAGTGGAGGCATGAATGAATTTTACCAGAGGGGATAACGTGATAAATTCGGCTTGGTTACAGCACCCGATTGATCATTGAACTTAATTCCCCGCCTTTCTCCTCAACCGATACTTGGCTCAGCCATGCGAGGAACTCTGCATTCCCTTTCGGCCCCAACAGTGGACTCTTAATCAGCGCGCGCACGCGGAATCCTTCTCCCTGAGCAAAGCCCAAAACGTCGAGCAATACCTGCCTGTGGATTTCTGGATCGCGGATCACCCCATCTCCTCGTGACACATCCTTTTTCCCCGCTTCGAATTGAGGTTTGATGAGGGCAATAATACCTAACCCCCCAGTCCCCCCTTCCCTAACAGGGAAGGGGGGTAAAGGGGGGTTAGGTCCAAGCCAGACCCTTACTACCGGCAGCAATATCTTCAATGAAATAAACGATGCATCAACGGTTACAAGCGAAACTGGCTCAGGCAGCGATTCTACAAAGCGCGCGTTAGTTTCCTCCATAACGACAACCCGCGGATCGTTTCGCAATTTCCAATGCAGAATTCCTTTACCTACATCAATTGCGTAGACCTTTGCTGCACCGCGTTGCAGCAAGCAATCTGTGAATCCTCCGGTCGACGCACCTACATCTGCGCAGACCCATCCATGGACATCTATACCAAATGCATCGAGTGCCGCGTCAAGCTTTTCACCGCCGCGCGAGACGAAGCGCGGACCGGAGTCAATTGTCAAAATAGAATCGTTTGAGATGGCGGTGGCAGGCTTGAGCGTGACCTGACCGGCAACACGTACCTGCCCTGCCATGATCATTGCCTGTGCCTTGGCGCGCGATTCCACGAGTCCGCGTTCGACGAGCAGCACATCCAATCTGGTTTTTGGCATGGGCATAATTTTAATACGCAATACGGATCGCGAAGTACTGCATATTTTGTGCCAGGTAGTCGGGTAAAATTGCCCTATGCTGAAACATCTCCTCAAAGCGATGCGTCCGCGCCAATGGACGAAGAACGGGCTGATCTTCCGCGGTCCTCCGTCGAAGTACGCCTTCGCGGTCTCCTCGATCATCGGCAGCCCGCCGATGCCCGACCCGATCGACACGCCGATGCGCTCCTTGTCGCCGTTC
>DAINRK010000524.1:0-3606 GCA_036741855.1 Anaerolineales bacterium | reverse complement strand
CCATTAACTCCGCCATCGAAGTAGATTTGACAGGGCAAATATGTGCCGATAGCATCGGGACGCGGTTGTATTCAGGCACGGGAGGACAGTTAGATTTCATAAGAGGTGCAGCACGTTCGAAGGGCGGAAAGCCGATCATTGCCTTGCCCTCCGTAACAATCACCAGTTCAGGTCAATCTTTTAGCCGGATTGTTCCCACACTCAAGCCTGGGGCTGGGGTGGTCACAACAAGGAACGATGTGCACTATATCGTAACGGAATATGGTGTTGCGGATTTGTATGGTAAATCCATCCGACAGCGAGCACAAGCGTTGATTGAGATCGCTCATCCGGAAATGCGCGAAGAACTGGAATGTGCAGCGGGAAACTTGAGATATTTTTAGAAACATTCTTTACCAAATAAGAAGAAAATCTTCTTTGGGTGTGGAATGGTCGTCATCGTCGCGGCGGACCTTGTCGGATGCGCTCGCGCATGAGGACAGTTGCTTCTGCTGGCCAGGGTTCCTCAAAACTATAGCCAAAGCGCCATGGGTCGACTGGTTCGATCCACCAAGTGACACCAGCATTGGCATAGGGTTCAACAATCTCGGCAGCTTGCGTCAGGTTATCACCAGGCGTGGCGCCTGAATGAACTGCATCGAATGGCGCGAGGCTCGTTCGGTGTTCTCGAACATAGGCCAGCAATTCGGTCCACTCGTCCGGCGTGATCGTGCCACCCCATTTGGCAGGACAGACTCCATCCCAGCGCGCAGCGCGACGCAACGGTGGCTTATTCGGCCACCAGCCACCCACCCAAATTGGGATCCGCGGCGATTGGACGGGCGTGGGACGAAAGATCACTTCTTGTACATTGTATTGATCACCCTGATAACGAAAAGGCTCACCGCTCCATAGACCTGTCAAGATGTCCAATCCTTCATCAAGTCGGCGAGCGCGGATCTTGGGATCTGTTATCTCATCGAAGAAGCCAAAATCCCATTGGACCGGATCACCCAATCCCACTCCGAGGATCAGACGCCCATCAGAAAGTCGGTCTATCGAGACGGTTTCACGCGCCAGCTTCCATGGACGGCGACGAGCGATCGGCGTGACCATTGTCCCAATTCGAATTTGTTGAGTACTCAAGGCAACTGCCGCCAGCGCCACCCATGGATCGGCCATGGGATGAAAGGTCGGGTCGAAGAACATGGCATCCCATATGAAGAAACCATCCCATCCTGCAGCCTCTGCATCGTGAGCAAGCTCAGCCAGCGCGCGTGGGTCGCTAAAATCTGCAAATGCAGGGACATTAATTCCAAAGTTCATCCATCATCTCCTTTTTCTAGATTTAGAATGCGGATGATAATTCACATGTACAATTTCGCCCTAGGGATTATTGTGCATTCTGGAATTTGAGAAATTAATATATTCGAAGCAGCCGAGGATTTTAGAACCAGAATTTAATCGAATCTGTCGTTAATAGATTCAAGTAGCTTCTGAATCACATTTCGCTCTGAACAAGGGCTGCTTGCCTCCTCGAAGAGTGCAAACGCAGACTGGAGAAAACTATGGTAGATCTCATCGACTTTCTTGACTCGATCGAAAAACTGGCCTACAAGATATTGCTTTGGATTATCTTGATTCCTAAGACATTATGGCGAATCATTACGGACCCGGCCTGGGTACCTGCTTATATCAAAGGGCAGCTGGCCGATAAGGAATCGCCGTTTGATGAACATATCTCTCCCGTATTCCTACTACTGGTTGTTGGTGTTGTTCCTGCATTGCTCACTGCTATATTGCCAAGTTATGGAGTTGTCCTCAGCAGTCCCGCAGAGGCAGAGCCTACCACAGACCGGACTTTGGAATTTGACGCCGACTCCATGTTCATATCCGCGGCTGTTGGCGTGGCTGATGAGTATCGGTGGTACGTAGAAAGAATCCTTACTAATGACGACGGCGAATTTATTGCTGATGAAAATGGTAATTTCAAAGCTCAAGAGATATATAGGGAGGTTTATAACCAACATACTGACAAAACCAGTATCACCAAGACTCAAGTAACTGAAACAAGAGATGAACAATTACAAACAGTCCTCTCTTCAACCCCGGGGGAGGGTGTATCGCAGGATATGTTCTTCTATTCATTCGAAGAACCAGGTTATTTTTATGTAAATGTGGAGGCAGTTAGATTTCGACCGGGCAAGAACGCATCTCTGGAAGAGTATTATGCCTACCTGGCTGTTCATGTACCGGATGATACCGAAGAGCCGATCGAAATAATTAATGTAGCCCCTCCTCAAAACGCGCAGAGCGATAAAAACCAGGTGCAGGACATCAGAGAATTGTTTACGAGTGAAGCTGCAATATTATTGGCGCTTGTATTCTTGACACCGCCCTTATTTTTTGCCTTCGTAACCAAGCTTCTTGTTAGCGAGAAGGTCAGTGAAGATTCTCTGAAAGAAAACTTCTATGCCCAGTGCTACTATTTCTCCCCTCTTAGCCTGACGTTCTGGGCAACGGTGTACGCAATCTTCTTCTACACGATAGATATATTCTTTTATAACAATTTATATATCTTGACCATGCTCCTTCCGCTGATGCTGGCCATTTTGTGGTTTATTTTCACAGAAATTTATGCAATTGCGTTGGCGGGAAGAACCAATATCTGGACGTCTCTTGTTGTCGTGCTGACCTGTATCTTCATTATTGGGGCAATCGTAGTTCTAATCCTGTTGTGTTTCGGTTTGAAAGACGAGTTGCGAAAAGGCGCGATTTGGGCGTACCCATTAATATTTTACATGGTTCTCACTGGATTAATTCTAATTAGATTTTTTGGTTGGGTATCCGGGACGAAAAAGGTGTCTGCAGGCGATATGATTCTCTTACTCTCCTTCCTGCCCGCAACATTTATCTTTGTCGGCGCAAACCTGCTTGGCAGAATTGCAGTTCCTGCCGCACCAACTCCAACCCCTATCTATATATCCCCATTACCAACATCTGGCAACGTACTCTTAGTAGCGCCGCTTCCTACTGCAATACCTCTTATTCCAGTAACTGCAAACACGTTTGTTGCTTCACCAACGGCTCCTGGCAATCCGACAACATATGTTATTCACGCAGGAGAATTCCCATATTGTATTGCACGCCGTTTCAATGTCCATCCTGCTGAATTGCTTGCATCGAATGGATTGATAGATGGACAAGGACTTTCGCAGGGTACAACCTTATCTATTCCCCAAAATGGCAGTCAATTCCCGGGGAATCGCGCCTTGCGGAGCCATCCTACGACTTACATTGTGGTCTCTCCGAACGAGACACTTTACAGTGTGGCATGTCAATATGGCGATGTCGATCCGGGCGCAATCGCGTATGCCAATGGAATCTCTATTGATACGGCCCTCTCTAGTGGGCAAAAATTGCAAATACCATAATATTTCGCCTGGGTTGGCATCCTGGACATAGCAGCCTGAACCGAATTGGCAGAACTTTGGCTCTATCAAACCTTCTTCAATCCAGTCATCTCTCGAATGAAATCGACCTCTTCGAATCGATATGGCCTACCGTCATTGTGAAAGATGTCGTGAAACCATAACTCTGGCTCAGCTGAGCCTCCTGGTGATCCCC
>DAINRK010000523.1:0-3609 GCA_036741855.1 Anaerolineales bacterium | reverse complement strand
ATTAGTGCACGGCTAGCTGTCACCTTGTGTAATGGATAGGAGAGATTTCTCTCCTATTTTTATTTACTGTTGGAGACTCTCACTTTTTCTCAATTCCTCTCGCAAATTGGCTTGTATGTAGCGTTTTTTATAGTTTTGGTGTATCCTTAACATTGAAATTATTCCATTTCTCAGGAGTTTGCGGTGATAAAAGATATCCTAACTGACGCCGAACATCGGATGCGTAGCGCCATTCAGGTCCTGCATGATGACCTCGCCGCCATTCGTACCGGGCGTGCCAGTCCCGGATTAGTTGAAAAATTACAAATCGAGTATTACGGAACTCCCACACCTCTTATGCAGCTGGCTTCGATTAGCGTTCCTGAACCACGTACCTTGACCATCAAGCCCTTTGATCAAACCACATTAAAAGTGATCGAAAAAGCCATTCAATCCTCGGACCTTGGTTTGAATCCGAATAGCGATGGAAAAGTCATCCACCTCAACCTGCCTCCGCTTAATGAAGAACGTCGTCGTGAACTTGTCAAGCATGTGCATCACCGCCTCGAAGAGGCACGTATAGCAGTCCGTAACATCCGGCGTGACTCGCACAACGATATGCGTGATTTTGAAAAGGAAAAACTGATTACAGAAGACGATTTGGAACGCGGTGAAGAAGACCTGCAGAAACTGACCGATCGATTCATAGAAGAGGTTGCTCTGCTCGGAAAAAATAAAGAAACAGAGATCATGGAAGTGTAATTCATTTTTCATGACCAATTCCCCTCGTAAAATCCCGGCTGATAGACTCCCTCGTCATGTTGCCATCATTATGGATGGCAATGGGCGTTGGGCGCTTTCGCGCGGATTGCCGAGACTGGCGGGCCATAAAGCAGGGACAGAGAATTTGCGCCGCGTGATCCGCGCCACGGTGGAGTTTGGCGTCAAATACCTCACCATCTATGCATTCTCCACTGAGAATTGGGGCCGCCCTCCTGAAGAAGTCAAAGGTCTCATGTATATCCTGGAGGATGTTATAGACCGTGAGCTAGCCGAATTGAGCAAGGAAGGCGTCCAGTTGCATCACATTGGGAGGTTGGAACGGTTAGCCCCCTCGCTTCAAAAAAAAGTGCTGAAAGCAATCGAATTAACTAAGAACAATGATCGCCTGATTCTAAACGTGGCATTTAACTATGGCGGACGTGATGAAATTGTCAATGCCATTCAAAATATCATGAAGGATGGCATCCCGCCTGAAGAGGTAACAGACGAACTTGTGAGTCGCTATCTATACACCGCTGGTGTGCCTGACCCCGACCTCATCATCCGCACATCAGGAGAATTACGCATTAGCAATTTCCTGATCTGGCAGGCGGCGTATTCAGAATGGTATGTGACGCCTACGTACTGGCCCGACTTCGGCAAGGATGAATATCGCCGAGCACTCGAAACATTCGCGCAGCGTGACCGCCGTTATGGAAAAGTCACATCCAACGAGTACGAGACCTCCAATGCTTAGGCGTACTCTCACCGCCCTGGTTCTCGCCGCTATTGGATTGCCAGGCATCATATATGGTGGAATCTATTATTTTATATTAATAACTATTTTCCTTGTCGGCAGTGCCTGGGAATACGTCCGCCTGTATCGCGCGGTCGAGTATGAGCCAAATGAAATCGTCACGGTGGGAGGCGTGCTTGCGATTGCAACAGCACGCGTTTTTTTTATTGATATAACGATGGTTTTATTTGCGGCATTGATCCTGCTCGCAATGACTGTCCACCTTATGGCGTTTGAGCGCGGTCGAGACCAGGCCGCGCTTGATTTTTGTGTAACCGTCGCAGGCATTGTCTATCTTGGCTGGCTTGGTTCGTATTTGCTTGATTTGCGAAATCTAAACCTGGGTGTTTGGTGGCTCATGTTGATCCTTCCCATGGTTTGGGCCGGAGACACAGGTGCATATTCCATCGGTGCAGCCTATGGTAAACATAAAATGACCCCGCGGCTTAGTCCAAAGAAAAGCTGGGAGGGATATTTTGCAGGTGTGTTTACATCAATGATCGTTGGCGCCTTTTTCGCCTATGCTTTTTCATCGTTGGGACCACAGCCTTTAAGAGGTTTGATCAATCCCATGCAAGGTGGATTACTTGGTTTGGTTATTGGCGCGATCGCCCCACTTGGCGATTTGGGTGAAAGTATGCTCAAACGTCAAGGCGGACTCAAAGACTCAAGCAATATTTTTCCTGGTCACGGTGGTTTTCTGGATCGCATCGATTCGTGGATATGGGGCGCGGTGATCGGTTATTTTGCAATTCAACTCTTTATTTTATAGTGGAGGTTCTATGGAATTTGGTACTGATCCCTCACGTAATCTCGCGCTAGAATTGGCACGGGTCACAGAAGCCGCGGCGTTAGCAGCGGGTCGTTTTATGGGCCGAGGGGATAAAGAAGCGGCGGACCAGGCCGCAGTCAACGCGATGCGGATTGTTCTCCAAACGGTGGATATGAACGGAGTCATTATCATCGGCGAAGGTGAAAAGGATAACGCACCGATGTTGTATAACGGTGAGAATGTGGGGAATGGTTCGGCCCCCGACGTGGACGTTGCCGTGGATCCAATCGACGGTACTCGCCCTCTGGCGTTTGGACGTTCGAACTCACTCGCGACGGTTGCCATTGCCCCGCGCGGCACTATGTTTGATCCGGGTCCTTTTGTTTACATGAACAAACTTGCAGTAGGTCCTGAAGCGAGAGGTAAGATCAATATCGAAAGGTCAATTACAGATAATCTCAAGGCGATTGCAAGAGCTAAAAGAAAGGATGTGGAAGATCTGACAACCATTATCCTTGATCGCGATCGTCATAAAGATATGGTCGCCGAGATTCGCCAAGCTGGTGCGCGCATTCGGCAGATCCCGGACGGCGACGTTGCGGCCGCGTTGATGACGGCTTGGCCCGACTCTGGGGTGGATGTTTTGATCGGTGTTGGGGGCACACCTGAAGGTGTAATCGCAGCCTGTGCTTTGCGTGCCATGGGAGGTGAGATTCAAGGAAAGTTATATGCCCGCGATGAAGATGAATTGCGCCACGGTCGCGAAGCAGGCTACGACTTTGACAAGGTCCTTACAATGAACGATCTCGTTTCATCAGAAGATGTTTTTTTTGCTGCCACAGGTATCACAGATGGGGAATTGCTCCAGGGCGTGCGATACTTCGGTGATGGAGCCAGCACAGACTCACTTGTCGTACGCGGCTTAACAGGAACCGTGCGGCAGATCACTGCTACACATCGTATTGATAAATTACGCCATCTCAGCGCGATAAAGTATTGATGTATCCTTGCTTGACACGCTCATCCCTTAAGGTATAATCCCCGTCGCCTTCCTCGCTAGCTCAATTGGCAGAGCGGGCGGCTGTTAACCGCTAGGTTCGAGGTTCAAGTCCTCGGCAAGGAGCTTTTGACAAAACTGTGCTAGTATGAATTAAGGATTTTTGAGAAAAAATGCAACTGGATGATCTGCTTTGGATATTACTGGCTGTAGTTTCGCAGGTATTTCCTATGCCAATCGTAGAAATCTTAAAGCATTTAACCAGAAAAAATACTTCAGCCTCCCCTAACAGCCACTCCTAAT
>DAINRK010000522.1:0-3654 GCA_036741855.1 Anaerolineales bacterium | reverse complement strand
GAAGAGCACCGGGACTATAGTGGTGGGAGTCTGCGCGTTTTTGGGCAGTTTGCGCGGCTTGAAGCAGATTCCGTTAAAATGGCGTTATCTCGTCCCACCCACTTGCGGCTAACGCACACTGTTGGGCGGCGAGATGCTGACCAACCATGCATGAGATCACATGGAAAACAAAACTGGCCAATCCACTGTATCATTCCCGTCTAATTCAGAATCTATTGCACTGGTCCTGACAGCATGCGCGGTGGGTGCCTTGTTCATCTTATTGGTCTCTTCCGGGAACTTTGTCTTTGGTTCGAATGCGGGTAATTGGATTTATCCATATTATGAATCGAAGCATCAAGTCCCTGCTTGGATTCTCGGCACGGTACTCCTGTCCCTCGGCTTATCCATTTTTGCCGGTAGTAGGTTTATCCATTCTCATGAAAAGATAACCCTGATCGGCTGCTATCTAAATGCTGTTTTTATGCAGGCCCTCATTCGTAAAGTGTATCCGATTTCACTGGGCGTCATCGTGCAAAGCGATACGGCTAACTCCTTTTATACTCCAGCGATCCGTTATTCAACGTTTGAGATTTTAGCAAGGTTCGACGAATTGATCTCCTCGTTCCCACACCATGCCACAACGAACATGCCGGGAAAAATATTGCTGTATGATATTCTGATGCTGTTTACGTCGTCACCAAGAATTATGGGCTATCTTGTCATTGTTGTATCTTCCCTAGGAGCGCTACTCCTCTATGGAATTTGCAAGCAGCTATTCCATGACAAACGAACAGCCTTCTATGCATTGATATTATATGCCCTCATCCCATGCAAACTTTTCTTTTTTCCGATTCTGAATACAGTTAGCCCAGTCATTATTCTACTTTGCCTTTATCTGTTTCTAGCATATATCGAAAATGGACATGTTTTGATGGCTTCGCTACTGGGGATCGGCTTGTATATTCAGTTCCTCTTTGAACCGCTTCCACTGATAACAGGTATCATATTTCTCGGCATTTTACTCCAAGCGATTCGCGAAAGAAGGATCTCCAAGGAGGGATTCTGGAAGCTGATATTAAATATGAGCCTTGGTTTTCTGAGTGTGTACTTCTTATTTTCTATCTTTTTTTCATTCGACCTGTTCCGGACCTTTATGTATGTCTGGAAAGATCTCATGAATTTTAATACGAATGGTCAACGTGACTATTGGATTTGGCTTGGAGAAAATATCAAAGAATTTTTCTACGGAGTTGGCGTTCCTATCACGATTATTACGATTTACATGATCGCGCACATATTTGCTCAATGGAAAGCCTCCAGAGATTTTGTCCTCTTGTCCGTTGAGAACGTGTTTGCGATGAGTGTTATCATCACCTTCCTCATCTTAGTCGTTCTAGGGATCAATAGAGGTGAAGTCACGCGGTTATGGATTTTTCTGGCCGTTTTTTTTCAAGTTCCAGCTTCGATCTTCATGGCGAAACATGTCAGAAGCAACGTTCCGTTTTACCTCGTTACTGGTATGCTAGTAGTTCAATCCATTATCACTTTGCATCGGATCGGTTTTATCATTCCGTGAGAGGGTACAGTTTTTAGCAGCGAATCGGTACGGCAGGATTAGAATAAGATGGAGTGATACAAACGAAACCACCCAACAAGGCGTCCCGGCTATCGCCGGGATAATGCAGTAGATTGGTCGGTGGGTCCCGCATCTTCCAGCGTTGTTAGATGAGTTGCCCCCATCGCTGAATTTCCTTCATTCATAACCTAATCTGCAATCCGCCAAAGAATCCCGGGCACCAGCTTGTTTCCAAGGTTGCCGAACCTGAAAAACACTCCCAGGACAAACACTATGACAGCAAGAAGTGCAAGCCGTGAAAATTTCATTATTCTTCGATGAGTGCATTATTTTGCACTAGTAGTACGCGTTCGGAGTCATCGTGTCTCACCAAAAAGACCAAAGTAATCATAAATAAGACTCCGATAGGAGGGACCAGGCTTAGCCAAGGATCTACGTTAAACAGCTTAATCCCTATGTTGCTGGAAAATTTCCCATTCAACAGCAACGGTAGACAATAATTGTAAATGGTCGAATACGCAAAGTAACCGACTTGATCGATCTTCCTAATAAAATCATCTGGCACATGCACTTGAGTGGATACCACAATGAACATTTGCATGATGGAAATACTGCCAAGGATCACTACGCTATAAAACCAGTGCCTGGGTATGAATACCAATGGCAGACATAAGAAGGTCAGCATGGGGATCAGATAACGCGGCCCAAAGGCCCAGCCACCCCACCATCCGTAAAAACCAGAATACAGTATTAAGAGCGAGAAGAAAGCTAGTATCGCAACCATAGCCTCAGCTCTGTATTTTGATTCTCGCCACATTATGCATATTCCAAGGAGAGACATTATGAGCACAGGTGATTGCCAGAAAAGACCGAAGGCCGGGTGTAAAGTCATATAGTACATCGCTTTGGGGTTCGGCCAGCCGATTCCCGCCAGGCCCTGGGATTGATGTTGTTGGAACCATGGATTTGCAGAATGGGCGTAACCGGTCGCTATTGGATGATCAAAGACTGCTATGTTATAAACTACGATTACCGCGAGCGGTATACAGGCACCCAGAGCGGGCAGAATGACCGCTCGTCTAACGTTCATCACACGGTTTCTGAACAAAGTGAAAAAGTAATATGCGGTAAGGACCATAATGATGATGGCAACGGGGTATTCGGTACTAAGGGCCAATCCCAGTAGAAAGCCGATCAGGAAAAAAACACCATTTCGATGATAATTTGGGCTAGCGCTAAGTTGAAAAATTAAGAAAAAAGCCCCAAAAAGCAATACACCTGCCAACTGATGGCCATAAAAAGTCACACTATAAGGGAAAATCATGGTTCCTAGGGTTACAGCTAATGTAGCCAGATATGCCTGGACTTTATCGCCTGTCACCTGTTTACCTAGCATATATATCAAGCTACCCGCTATGGCGGATGGAAGACCAATTGAAAAGAATGTCAACGCATATTTCACTTGCTCCAGACTAAGTTTCACATGTAGCAAGAGTTCCAATCGATACAGTGGGAAATAGAAGAATGCAGCCATAAGGGACGAACCAATTGCCTTGGATGTATAGTAATGACCGTTATAAATGGCTTTGTCTTCCGTATAAGTGCCTTCTTGGTCATGAAAAGAATCGATGGTTAGGCGTCCTTCCTCCACGATCGCGAAAGTCAGTCCAAGTCTTGAATTCCCATTCCACGCTCCATCCTGGCAAAAATAGGTGTACATAAAGGCGAGTAGGAGGAATATAAGAAGTGTTTCTCTCTTGGTGGCAGACTTCATTTTGTGGTTTCCTTATCTTCGATACTTGTCAAGACAAGAGCATGGGCAGCTTCGCAATCTGATTGAGAAAACTCAGAATGTTCGCAAAATACTGTCAATTGACAGCAAACGAACGGATACAACTTGTAGTTCATGAAACCAAATTGCTTTGCACTCGACGCCGTGCATATAAGATTAGACGCATTTAGCCTAAATTAGGATACACTCTTGCCCATATAAGCATCTGACACGTATCGCGGTCTTATTGATTTTGCCCAGTATATGCACGGTGAGTCGTAGCGGGCAGTCAGGGCAGGCTTGGGTTCCTTGACACTCATGCGTT
>DAINRK010000521.1:0-3657 GCA_036741855.1 Anaerolineales bacterium | reverse complement strand
CTCCACAGGTCCCTATAGCCTTGTCACACAGCAACCTCTCGGTGGTAAGGCCCAATTTGGTGGACAGCGATTCGGTGAAATGGAAGTATGGGCTTTGGAAGCCTATGGTGCAGCCTATACTCTGCAGGAAATGCTCACGGTTAAGTCTGATGATGTACAGGGACGTGTTAATACATATGAGGCAATCGTAAAGGGTGAACCTATTGAAGAACCCAGTATCCCTGCATCATTCCGCGTTCTCGTCAAAGAGTTGCAATCCTTAGGTTTGGCTGTTGAAGCGATCAATGAAGGCGGCGACGTGGTCAAGTTTGGCAAAGATGAGGAAAAGCAACATCCGCCCAAGCTCAACACAGGATTGCTGGGCATAGGTGATAACCTGATGACCAAGCAGTAAT
The DNA here is from genome assembly GCA_036741855.1 of Anaerolineales bacterium. Taxonomy (GTDB): domain Bacteria; phylum Chloroflexota; class Anaerolineae; order Anaerolineales; family Villigracilaceae; genus Defluviilinea. The sequence goes on along the minus strand of DAINRK010000521.1, from coordinate 3,262 downwards.
CTTGACGATAATAAAAGTAAGTGATAAAATCTCATTTCGTTGCCAATAGAAAAAGCGGCAATAACTCCCGCTCAAAGGCATGGCACTAATAATGAGGCCATCAATATCCATTGTGATGGCCTCATTTCTTGTGAAAAATCATTGTAAGGATATTAGAAATCGGAGGCTGAAGGTGCCGACAATTAATCAAATGGTCCGCAGAGGACGCAAGAATAAGAAAGTCAAGAGCAAGGCTCCTGCGTTGCAATATACATTGAATTCGTACAAGCAGCGTCGCGTGCGACAGGATAAAGGGGCGCCACAGAAACGTGGTGTATGTACCGTTGTCCGTACGATGACGCCCAAAAAGCCGAATTCAGCCTTGAGAAAGATCGCTCGTGTGCGTTTGACTAACGGCATTGAAGTGACAGCCTATATTCCGGGTGAAGGTCATCAATTGCAGGAGCACTCGGTTGTTCTCGTGCGCGGTGGTCGTGTAAAAGACCTGCCAGGTGTACGTTATCACATTGTGCGCGGTTCCCTGGATACGACCGGTGTTGCAAACCGCAAGCAGGGTCGCTCGAAATATGGCGCGAAGCGCCCTAAATAATTTGATGGAGTAATAAAAGATGCGTAGAGCAAAACCTGAAAGTCGCGAAATCCTTCCTGATATTCGATATAACAGTGTGCATGTCCAGACCATGGTGCAGCATGTGCTCAAACGCGGCAAGAAAAGCGTTGCCACAGGTCTTATTTACAAAGCTATGGATCTTATCAAAGAGCGCGTGGATAAGAATCCTCTCGATGTATTTGAGGGAGCCCTTAAAAATGTTTCCCCGGTCATGGAAGTTCGCCCCCGACGTGTAGGTGGCGCAACATATCAAGTGCCTATGGAAGTATCAGCGGACCGCCGCAGAACACTGGCGATCCGCTGGCTTTTGTCTGCGGCTCGGGAACGGGCAGGAAAATCGTTCCCCGAAAAATTGGCGGGCGAATTAATCGATGCGTTTAATGAAACCGGCTCTGCAATTCGCAAACGTGACGAAACCCATAAGATGGCAGAAGCGAATCGCGCTTTCTCGCACTACCGTGTTTAAATCAATTCGAAAATTTTATAGAAGCATAAAGGTAAATTAGAAGAATGGCTCGTGAGTATCCGCTTGAGAAGTATAGAAATATAGGCATTATTGCCCACATCGACGCTGGTAAAACAACAACCACCGAGCGGATCATGTTCTATACCGGTAAGACTCATCGTATTGGATCCGTTGATGACGGTACTACTGTCACTGACTGGATGGTACAGGAACGTGAACGAGGTATTACGATTGTGTCTGCTGCGGTGTCAGCTGAATGGAAAGGTTATCAATTTAACTTAATTGATACGCCAGGTCATATTGACTTTACTGCTGAAGTTCAACGCTCACTTCGCGTTTTGGATGGTGGTGTTGTAGTATTTGATGCGGTTCAGGGTGTGGAGCCTCAAAGTGAGACAGTTTGGCGTCAGGCTGACCGTTATGGTGTCCCGCGTATTTGCTTTGTGAACAAAATGGACCGAGTCGGTGCTTCCTTCGAGCGAACGATTGATTCTATTAAAGACCGCCTGGGAGCTAACCCGATCCCGATGCAACTCCCGATAGGATTTGAAGCAACGTTCCGCGGTGTGGTTGATCTTCTCGAACAAAAAGCAATTCTTTGGGAAGATGATCTCGGTAAAGAACCCAAAATCGTTGATGTTCCAGATGATTTGAAAGAGCAAGTCAAAGTCGCCAGGGCTCATATGGTTGAGAAGATAGCTGAGCTTGATGATGAATTAACAGTCAAGTATCTGGAAGCTCAGGAGATCAGTGTTCCCGAACTCAAGGCGGCTTTGCGAAACGCTGTTATTGCCAGCAAAGTTGCTCCGGTTTTTTGCGGTTCCTCATTAAAAAATAAAGGTGTGCAGGTCTTACTTGATGCTGTTGTAGATTTTCTCCCATCTCCTGCAGAGATCCCTCCTGTGCGAGGAACCGATGAAAACGGCGAAATCATGGAACTCCCTCCAGATGACGCTGCACCTTTAAGTGCTTTAGTGTTCAAGATCGTTACTGATCCTTATGTAGGTCGTTTAGCTTATTTTCGGGTGTATTCTGGTGTTGTTAGCCAGGGGCAAACGTTGAACAACTCCACCAAAGGCAAACGCGAACGCATTGGCCGTTTGATTCGAATGCATGCTGATCGCCGTGAAGATATTACTGAAGTGCGTGCTGGTGACATCGGTGCTGTTCTCGGTCTGAAAGATACGTTTACCGGCGATACGCTATGCGATAACAAGAAAGTCGTGTTAGAAAGCATATCATTCCCTGAACCTGTAATTTCCATTGCGATCGAGCCAAAAAGCAGTGCTGACCAGGAAAAAATGGGTGAAGCACTTCGCAAACTTGCAGAAGAAGACCCAACTTTCCGCGTACGTTCGGATGAAAATACGGCTCAAACAATTATCTCGGGTATGGGCGAGTTGCATCTGGATATTCTGGTAGACCGAATGTTACGGGAATTTCGTGTTCAAGCAAATGTTGGCAAGCCACGCGTCGCATATCGCGAGTCTATTACTCGCCCAGTCGCAAAAGTGGATCATAAATATGCCAAACAATCTGGTGGGCGTGGACAATATGGTCATGTGGTCATTTCGCTTGAGCCGGGGGAACGTGGTAGCGGAATTATTTTTGAGAACAAAATTGTTGGCGGTGCCATTCCTAAGGAATATATCCCTGCTGTTCAAAAAGGTGTAATGGAAGCCGCGGATACTGGCGTGTTGGCCGGATATCCTGTTGTAGATATGAAGATTTCCTTGTTTGATGGGTCCTTTCACGAAGTTGACTCAAGTGAAATGGCCTTCAAGATAGCAGCATCCATGGCTTTTAAAGAAGGCGTTCAACGGGGCTCGCCAGTCTTACTTGAGCCAATTATGAAGGTTGAAGTCATTGTCCCTGATGATTACCTTGGAGACGTGATTGGGCAGATTAATAGTCGCCGTGGCAGTATCCAAGGTATGGAAGTCCGCCCGGGGAATGCACAGGCTGTCCGTTCCATGGTTCCGTTGGGTGAAATGTTCGGTTATGCAACTGAATTACGCTCTGCTACCCAGGGTCGCGGTGTATTTAGCATGGAATTTGATCACTATGCGCCTGTTTCTCAAACGGCTGCATTAGAGATAATGAAATAATAGTATCTTACTCATTCATTAAGAAGGAGAGACAGTAATGGCGAAGGCGAAATATGACAGGAGCAAACCACATCTGAA
>DAINRK010000520.1:0-3660 GCA_036741855.1 Anaerolineales bacterium | reverse complement strand
AGCCAAACCGACCAGCATACAGGCAATAGCTGAAAACACGATCACGCTGGTCGAGGGCACAAAGGCTAGCATTACACCACCAATTGCCAAGCCAAGGGGCGATCCGCCTGTAAGCAAAGTGGAACGTGCCCCAAATACCCGACCAAGTTGTTCCTTAGGGACATTGCGTTGCAACAATGTCGCCTCCATCGGCGTATAAGGTCCCCACATCAAACCACCCAGAAAAAGAAGACCACATGCCAACCAAAGTTCATTGATAAAAACCATGGGCAAAAGACTGGCGCCCCAGAGCAGTGCAATTAGCGGCAAGGCAACGCCTAAGCGCAGACGCTGGCTGAGCGCTGTGCTGCTTAGTGTTCCAATCAGCGCGCCGACTGCTAAAGCGGACCAAAGAAGTCCGTAGCCGCGCGCGTCCGTTTGAAGGATCGCGTCACTATAGAGTGGCAGCGCAGCCTCCAGGGGACCATACGAGAAAAAGAAAACCAGGCTGAGCAAGGTGGTGTACCTTACGACTTTCATATCCCAAAGCTGCCGTAACCCCAACCGTTCAGACAAAGGGGCCTGCATCGAGGGCCTGCCTCGTTCAACATTAGGCATGGTGGCGGCAACCCATGCCATCACAGCAAAAGTCGCGGCGTCGATGAGCAATACAGATGGGCCGCCAAAAGAAGCGACAAGAAGCCCAGCCACCGCCGGCCCGATGACCAGGGAAAGATTCAGACTGAATGACCACAACATGTTGGCGGCATCCAGATCTTTATCCTCCACCAGATCAGGCAGGACGCTGCGCGACCCAACTTCCGTGGCGGGGACTAACATGCCCGCGAAAAATGTCAGCAGGAAAAGCATCCCTAGCTCCAGCAGGCCGAACCAATACAGGATGGGAATGAGGCCTATGAGGAGGGTCCGCAGGACATTATCGATCGTGATAATGGCCCGGGGCTGGAAGCGGTCGACCAGAGAGCCGATGGCCATGCTTGTAAGGAGGGCGGGAAGTTGTAGGGAAAGTAGGATACCCGCTGTTGCAGTGCCTGAATCTGTGACTTGCAGGACGAACCAGGGGAGCGCGATGATAGTAAAGGCATCGCCAAATAGCGAGATGGATCTGCCTACCCAAAGACGCCCAAATTCCGGATAGCGATAAAGTAAGCTAAAAGCTTGCCAGACTTGATTCCTCATGCACTTCACTCCAATTCGTCATGAAGTAGTAACCGATTTTCATCAAGAGGCCGAAAGGCCTCTTGATGGGTGGAAGAAACGTGCTCAGGGTTTCTACTCCTGGGCGAAAGTAACCTGGTTACCATCCGGGTCTTTGAACTGTAAAAACTTTACGCCTGAGCCTGGACCGTATAAGTCGTCCCTGACCTCACCAGGGTTGATACCCTTTTCATTGAACTCTTTGTGCGCGGCTGCAATGTCGGAAGTTGAAAAATACAACCCAATGGTGTCGGGTTTCGGTGGTTGATTGTGCGTCGTACTCGACCTCGCGAGCGTAATAGACGCCCCGCCCCCGGGAAGGGTGAACGTTACCCACCAGTTATCATCATTTCGGCGGTAGTCCGTTGCGACCGCTAAGCCTAGCTTCTCCGCATAAAACTCTTTTGCCTTCTTCATATCACTGACTACTATAGAGACCATCGTGAACTTGTTAGCTACTTGCATAATTTACTCCTTTTGTAGAAATTTCAGCTGTTTAACCTTTCTACAAGTACGTCGCAGCGGGAAGCGTCAAAATGACAGGTTGGCAGAATTCTAATTATTTTCTCATAAATCCCCGACGGTTCTGTATAATCCAATGTATATGATCCTCATTACTGGCGCTAGCGGCAAGACGGGCAGGACTCTGATCAAGTCACTCTCGAAAGTCGAGAGTGTTTGTGCGTTCGTTCATCGCGAAGAACATGTTTCGGTTCTAAAGTCTTTGGGCGCGGAGATGGTCATTGTTGGTGACATGCGCGACGAAGCTGCAATTCACTCCGCCATGCAAGGTGTGAGAGCGGTTTACCATATTTGCCCGAATATGAATCCTGAGGAGATAGTAATTGGTAATTTAGTAATTGCCGCGGCACGCAGGGCTGGCAAGGCAGGTGTCGAGCATTTCGTCTATCATTCTGTTATACACCCTCAGGTGGAGAAGATGAATCATCACTGGCAAAAGATGCGCGTGGAGGAAATGATCTTCGAGTCTGGTTTGCCTTTCACTATCTTGCAACCGGCACCGTACATGCAAAATCTGTTGGCCGGTTGGAAAAGTATCGTGGAAGATGGCATATTGCACGTTCCGTATTCTGTCAGCTCCAAATTCAGTTTTGTTGACCTTGAAGATGTCGCCGAAGCCGCCACAGTTGTGTTGACGGAACCAAATCATCAAAATGCAATCTACGAACTCGCCGGTACTTTGCCGATGTCACATGAGGAAGTTGCGAAAAAAATTGGGCTTGGGTTAAATCGAGAGGTTCGGGCTGAGAAGGAAGAGATTAGAGATTGGAGGTTGCGTGCCGAGCAAACCTCGGGACTGAGTGAGTACGCGATAGAAAATCTGGTCAGGATGTTTGAGTATTACGATCAGTGGGGATTGGCAGGGAATCCGAGTGTGTTGAGGTGGATTTTGAAGAGGGAGCCAACGAGACTGGAATCATTTATTGAAAGAACTACAGTGAGTAGCTGAAAGAATTAGATCAGACCTGTTAAGGATAAAGCCGTATAGACGAGCGAAAGAGAAAGAATAATATTGACAGCTGTTTTCATGTGGGGGTTATGAAGATAAGCCTGAATCGCTGACCCAAATAAAGCCCACATGGAAGTGGCGCAAAACGATGTCCCTGCGAGGATGATTGCCGCTATCATCAGAAGCGCAACATCAGAAGTGATGGGCGCCAGAAATGCGGAGAACAACGTAAAAGCATAAATTGTCAATTTTGGGTTTAAGATTTGTAGCATGAATCCATTTGCGAGCCCTAATGGCTTCGTGTTTTCTTCGGTAAAGGAATAGCTGGCTTTTAATATCCCAAACGCGAGATAAAGGATGTATCCTGCGCCCACATATCGCATGATGGGTTCAAGTGAGGGGAAGATGTTCAACAGTGTCTTGGAAAACAATCCGCTGAGCAGCATTAATAGGAAGACTCCTATCGCAAGCCCTGCCTGATAATTAATCGTTTTCTTGTATCCATGAATGACAGCCATCGAAGCGCTGGAAATATTGCTCGGTCCGGGCGTAAAGGTTGATATCAGCACATAAGAGATGATTGAAAATAAACTGGACATCATCTTGTAACCTCATGGTTTGCACATAACAGTCAATCTCGAGCATAGTGACCTGGTGTGACACCGATGATTTTCTTAAAACTACGGGTCAGATGACTTTGACTGCTAAAGCCGACTTCAGCTGCTATCTCTACTAGTGGTTTGCGTGCGCGAATAAGCCTCTGAGCATGGCGAATGCGAACACTTTCTAGATAGGCATGGGGAGGCATTCCGACCTCAGCACAAAAAGCGCGTAAAAAATAGTATGGACTTAGCGCGACATGTCGCGCGATGCTTTCCAGGTTGATGCCATCGGCAAAGTGGTCATCAATATAACGGCGAGCTTTTTGGATTGCTTGGTTCTCGTTACCGAGTTTTTGTTCGGTGACCGGAGAATCTGCAAATCGTTTGATG
>DAINRK010000519.1:0-3673 GCA_036741855.1 Anaerolineales bacterium | reverse complement strand
AATTGTAAAGCAAAAGGAGTTCATCATCAAGGCTTGATAAAAAAATCTGGTCTGCACCAGCAAATCAGATTATCGCGCCCTTGATTGTGTAATTATGCACAATTATAATGAATAAACTCACAATTGTCAATTAGAAATAGAAACCCCTTCCTTGCAGGACTTCAAACTCAATGCCTTCATCGATAATCTTGTCTTCATCCCCCATCAAGAAAATCCACACAAATTCTTCATAATTCCGCGATCTTCCCTTTACAACTCTCTACTATACTTATGCTTGGTATACTGAAATTTGGAGTTATTAAATGTCAAAAACGATCATGGTTGTAGATGATGAAAAACGATTGGTTTCCCTGGTCGATAGCTATCTCACCCAGGAGGGCTACCGCGTAGTAACCGCGCACAATGGGAAGGATGCGCTGGCAGTTGCCCATCGCGAAAAACCAGACCTGATCATCCTTGATGTGATGATGCCTGAGATGGACGGTTATGAGTTTATGCGTAAACATCGCGCAGAGAACAACACTCCCATTATTCTGCTCACTGCGCGCGTGGATGATGACGAGAAAGTGATCGGGTTGGAAGTTGGCGCGGATGATTACATGACCAAACCGTTCCGTCCGCGTGAACTGGTCGCGCGAGTGCGCGCCGTGTTACGCCGAGTGGGTGAATCCCAACCCGCTGCGAAAGTGCTAAAAGCCGCCGACATTGTTGTAGATCGCGACAGTCGCACGGTAAGGGTTGCAGAGCGATTTATGGATCTAACCCCCTCTGAGTTCGACATACTCACAGCACTTATGACCATCCCTGGGCGCGTCTATTCGCGACTCGATCTTTTGGATATTATTCAAGGTGTGCGCTATGAAGGCTACGAACGCACAATTGACACGCATATCAAGAACCTGAGGGGAAAAATAGAGCCTGAGCCGCGCGCGCCACAATATATTGAAACTGTCTATGGCGTCGGCTATCGCTTTAAGAGAGCATAATCCATGCGTTCGATCTCATCAAAATTGATCCTTGCGTTCCTGAGCATCGGTATTATCAGTGTCGCTATCATTGCTTTTATCGCGCTTTGGAACACAAGGTTGGAATTCATCCGGTTTTTATCTGATCGAAATCAGTCAGATATTGCCACAGAGCTGACAAATTATTACCAGACTACGGGTTCCTGGAAGGGTGCAGATAATGTCTTCCGAGGAAACGGTCCAGCCGACATGCCGCATCCACCTGCAGAACATGGCCCGAATTATTACCGTCCTTTTGTACTGACAGACCAGCATGGCATCGTTATCATTCCCAATGATCGATATAGAGTGGGTGATCAACTTCCTTCATCACGAGTTACCCTGGGTGAACCAATCACACAGGATGGAAACATTGTGGGAATCCTCGTCCCTGTACGTGTACCTTTTCAGGGTAATCCGCGTGAATTGGAATTTATCCAGCGCACAAATAGACTCTTGTTATATGGAGCTTTAATCGGAGCAGTCATCGCCTTATTATTAGGTATTTTCCTTTCGCGCACACTCACCCGTCCCATCCGTGAACTCACACAAGCCACACACGCCGTTTCAGAAGGTAACCTCTCACAACAAGTCCCGGTCCGGTCGAATGACGAGTTAGGTGAACTCGCAAAGGCATTCAACAAAATGAGCGCGGAGCTCTCGCGGTCGGTGAGCGCCCGCAAACAAATGACTGCAGATATTGCGCATGAACTCCGCACACCCCTAAGTTTGATCCTTGGTCATGCAGAAGCCGTTCACGACGGTGTTCTGCCACCGACATTGGAAAATTTTGAGATCATTCGTGATGAAGCCACTCGCCTTGAACACCTTGTAAATGATTTGCGCACGCTATCTCTTGCGGACGCTGGCGAATTAACGATCACCTTGCAAACAATCGAACCAGGTAGACTCCTTAAGGAAGTTGTCTCGCTCTACCAATATCAGACTCAGAGAAAGAACATTTCACTGGATTTGGAAATCGCCTCGCCTCTTTCTACGGTTGAAGTTGATCCCGGACGAATGACTCAAGTCCTCACGAACATTTTGGACAACGCTCTGCGTCACACGCCTGAGGGTGGACGGATCCTTCTCTCAGCAAGAGAGACAAATCATCAAATAGAAATCACGATCCAGGATAGCGGCCCAGGCTTGAAGGCGGAAGACCTTGACCGTATCTTTGAGCGATTCTACCGAACAGACTCAGCGCGTCAACGCGACTATAGTGGTGGCTCCGGTCTGGGATTAGCTATCGCTAAATCCATCGTTCAAGCACACGGTGGACAATTGTCAGCCAAGAGTGAAACCGGAAATGGTTTGAAGGTGATCACCAAGTTGCCGATGAAATCCCATGACAGTTAATAGTCACTTTTGTGATAATGCTCCCAGTGCTCCTCTTCAGGAGCAAAGTGATTGTCAAATTAATCATCATTAACTGAATCTCTATAATTTCCCCACAATTTTCACACAGAATTTTTATACCCACGTGTTAAATTTAAGGAAACATGTGAAAGGAAATCAACAATGAAAAGAGTATTCCTCACACTTCTTGGCATAATAGTTGTCATTGGCGCGTTGGCTGGTGCAGGTTTCGCTGGTTACCGCATTGGATTCAATCAAGGTGCGCAGGTATCAGCAAACGTTGAAATACCACGTCCCGCGCTGCCAGATCGCCTTGACCCATTCCATGGCTTCGATAGAGGTTTTGATCGCGCCTTCAAACATAGTTTCCCGGATAGAGGATTTCGAATGATGCACCGCGGCGGTTTTGGCTTTTTTGCCCCATTCATGTTTTTGGCTCATATTGCAATTTGGGCTCTTATCATCTTGGGAATCTACTGGCTCTTCACGCGTAGCGGTTGGAGGATCACGCGAACGCAACAAACTGTTCAAAATACAACACCCACTGGTGGGACAGTGACAAAAACTGAGGAGCAGGAAATACAAAATGAGTAATCTCTCAGCCAGAATCGAGTAAGCATTCGCGATTTTGTTCCATCTGGTTATCAAGTATCATAAGACCCTGGTCAACCAGGGTCTTATCAAATGAATGTAAAGAACCACAGGAGAGAAATATGGAACTGATCAATCGCATTATCCATGCACTCACAGAATTGCATCCCACACACCCGATGTTCGTGCATTTTCCTATTGCTCTTACCGGTGCCGCTTTCCTCTTTATCCTGCTTGCATATTGGCGAAATAGCTCGTCGCTCGAACAAGCCGCGTTCGCAAACATTGTTCTCGCGGCAATCAGTACTGTTGTTGCCGGAGTGACCGGCTATCTGGATAACATAAAAAATTATGTTGGCGAGGCACCCAATGCGGGCACAAAGATCATCCTCGCTATTGTCTTATTTCTCCTCACCACTGGAATCAGTATTCTCCGTTTTCGCAACCCTGAATTGTTTAGAAAAACGAACCCTATTTTATATATGGCCTCTTATGGCCTAAGTTTTGCGATCGCGCTTGTGCTTGCATTCCTGGGCGGCATTATCTTATATGGCTTTTAGGAAAGCAAAATGAATTCAATCCGATCTAAAATCGCAGTCTTCACCCTGATCGTATTGTTATTATCTGCATGCGGAGGTCAAGCAACAGATGCACCCGCTTCGCCCTCAACTGAGTAAATTGTTTCACCTGCAGAAACGTTGACCAGCCTTCCGATCTCT
>DAINRK010000518.1:0-3683 GCA_036741855.1 Anaerolineales bacterium | reverse complement strand
GTAGGAAAAGATGGCAATTCCCCAGTTGAGCGTCATCCAAAAGAGGAAACGGAGGAATAACCAGCCATCTGTCAATACGCCCAGGCCTGCAAAGAAAGACTCAAGAAAGCTTCCACCAAACTTTTGCAGGGAGGGCCAGCGCGCGCTGAATTTATGAAATACATCCAATGCCCATTGATTGTAACGAGCAAGCACGTAAAGTATTATGAAGCCAACAAAAACAATGACGCCAACAATCACGCCGACTCGACCTGCACCCTCGGCGCCGACAACGAATGGCAATGCCGCCAGTAAAACGATCGCGGAATAGCCGAGATCCATCACACGCTCGATCACGATGGTTGGCAGGATCTCCATGAATTGCAAATCGGACTTACGGCTGAGTAAAAAAGCTCGCCCAATCTCCCCCAGCCTGAAAGGGAGAAAGTTATTTAGAAGATAACCTTCTCCAATTGTAAAGAATACGTCTTTAAGTGTTGCTCTCTCTCGTAATAACGTTCGCCAGACAACAGCACGTACCCCCAGCCATATAAAACCGATCCCAAATGCGATGACAAGCAGTCCATAATTCGCATTTCGGATGGCAGATACCATCGCGCGCAAATCGACGAAGTATAGGATCGCGGCAATTAATAATATGCTGATGACCGCGCCGGGCAACCAGCGTTTTGCATCTTTCATGTTTTTTTACCACGAAGGACACAAAGTGCACTAAGGTGGGATGAACGATGATTGAATCGAATTTCCTTAGAGTTTCTTTGAGACCTTAGTGTCCTTTGTGTTTAATTATTCTTCCTCAAGTTTGAGCACAGCCATGAACGCGTCTTGTGGGATTTCAACATTCCCGACCATCTTCAAACGTTTCTTGCCTTTCTTCTGTTTTTCGAGCAGTTTCTTTTTGCGTGTGATGTCACCACCATAGCATTTTGCCAACACATCTTTGCGCGTTGCTTTGACGTTTGCGCGCGAGATAACCCGCCCGCCGGCCGCGGCCTGGATCGCGACATCGAATAGCTGTCGCGGGATCAATTCCTTGAGCTTGGTAATGAGTCGCTGCCCTTTGTGGAACGCGTCTTTCTTGTGGACGATTGCCGCGAGCGCATCGACTGGTTCGCCATTGACCAGGATCTCCAGTTTCTGCAATTCATCGGGGCGATATTCCAGGAATTGATAATCCAGTGAAGCATAGCCTTTGGTACGTGACTTTAAATCATCAAAAAAATCCACAATGATCTCAGAGAGTGGAATCTCATAATCCAATTGCACGCGATGGGGTGCGGGATATTCCTGCTGTTTGAAGAGGCCCCGCCGCTTGGTGACCAATTCCATAATGGGACCATAATATTCAGTGGGTGTGATGATCTCGATGTTCATCCACGGCTCGCGTAATTCAATGATCTTTGATTCGTCGGGGAGTTCGGCGGGCGAATCGACTGGCAAGATGGAGTCATCAATCATGACTGCTTCGTATTCGACGGAGGGTGCTGTGAAGAGAACATCCAATAGATATTCGCGCTCGATGCGCTCCTGAATGATCTCCATATGGAAAAGACCCAAAAAGCCAGCGCGAAAACCGAATCCCAGCGCCTGTGATGTTTCGGGTTGGAAAGTTAATGAGGCATCGTTGAGCTGCAGTTTATCAAGGGCTTCACGCAAGTCTGTGTAATCGTCTGCTTCGACGGGATAGATTCCAGCGAAGACCATCGGCTTCGGGGTGCGGTACCCGGGCAGAGGCTCCGAGGCGGGAGCCGATGCGCGTGTGATGGTATCTCCAACGCGGCACTCATGTACCGTTTTGAATCCAGTTGCGATATAGCCTACCTCTCCTGACCCCAAACTTTGCACAGGTTTCATACCGGGCGCGAAGATTCCAATTTCAACGGGGCGCATATCTACTTGAGTTGCAAACATGCGCAGGATATCGTTGGATTTGAACGAGCCTTCCACCACGCGCACATAGGCAATGACTCCCTTATATGCGTCATAATGCGAATCGAAGATAAGCGCGCGCAGAGGTACATCGTCTGCATCTTTGGGCGGCGGGACGCGGGTGACAATCGCCTCGAGGATTTTGTCGACATTAATACCTTCCTTCGCAGAGATTTGAATCACGCTCTCGGGTTCAATACCTAACAAAGCGCCTACGTCTTCAGCTACTTCATCGGGATGCGCGGAGGGCAGGTCAATTTTGTTGATCACGGGAATGATCGTCAGGTCGGCATCGAGTGCCTGGTAGAGATTCGCAAGCGTTTGCGCTTCGATGCCTTGTGTGGCATCTACTACAAGCACCGCGCCCTCACAAGCCTTGAGCGCGCGGCTGACCTCGTAGCCGAAGTCTACGTGACCTGGTGTGTCAATGAGATTGATCTCATATTTTTGATTATCCTGCGCAGTGTAATACATGCGGACCGCAGAGGCTTTGATCGTCACGCCCTTTTCGCGTTCGAGGTCCATTGTGTCGAGCATTTGCTCGCTCATGTCGCGTTCAGAGATCGTGCCTGTTAATTGAAGCAGGCGGTCGGCAAGCGTTGATTTGCCATGGTCTACATGAGCGATGATACAAAAATTGCGAATGTGGTCTGTCATAAGTGCGGGGAAAGTATAACCGAGATTTACATGGTACTGCGAAGCAGTGAACACAAAGGACACAGAGAGCACCAAGAATTTAAATGTGTAGGAGCACAGCGAGACGGTTATTCGTCAAAACCCTAACAGGGTTCGCTGTGCCCCTACCACGCAATTTACAACCTTTACATCTTCGCCAATAGCTCGGCCTTCTTCTGTTGGAATTCCGTCTCAGAGAGGATGCCTTTCTTACGTAGATCATCCAATCGAGCAATTAGTAATGGAATATCCTCAGTGGCCCGCACCGCGGCCCCCATTTCATCAAACCCCATTCTTTCCTTTGCATTCAGCATAGCTGTCTTAAATTCCACAGGCTGATTGATCTCATGGAAAAGATTTACACCCAATTCACTGGCTGTGAGGATTTCAATATCACCGTAACCAAACATCCTTCCGAAAAAGGACTGGCTCATCTTTACATCATTCACTTTTTCTAATGAAGAGTCCACCACATCCTTGTCGAACACACCTGAGATCTGGATCACGCGACGGTTCGTCACGACATAGGCTTTGTTGCGCCAGATCAGGATATCACTTAACATTCCGACCAGCGGGATCAATACAAGCCCAAGACCATAGATGGCGACAGGATAAATTGTAGATAGCGCAAGGCTTCCCCCAATTAAGATCGCAATTAAGAGGAGTTCGAGAAAGATCTTACCGAAGAGCACGAACCAGTGCTGGTGGGTCTCCAAAATGATCTCTTCGTGCTCACCCAGCAGACTTTCAAGATAGTTTCTGGCCATTGCTTTCTCCTTCTCCAACGAGAACCTTATGACATAGTTATTGTAACATCTCAAGGGGAACACTGAAGTTCTGATTCGCTGAAAATGAAGGTTTTTGACCCGAACCCTGTCTAATCCTTTAGAATGATTGCCATGGACTATCGTTGGATAGAACTGTGCCGGGTGGGAGATTCATCTGCAATTGAGCGTTTTGTCCAGACCTACCAGCAGGAGGTGTACCGACTGGCGCTCTCCATCCTTGATGAATCCACAGAAGCGGATGATGCGACTCAGGACGCGCTGTTGGCTGCTTTGCGTTCCCTCGACTCTTTC